>CAZXCO010000512.1:0-7358 GCA_964639095.1 uncultured Solibacteraceae bacterium | reverse complement strand
CTGGTGGTGTCGGGCGTGATCGACCCGGCGAAGGTGACGCGTTCCGCGCTGCAGAATGCGTCTTCGATCGCCGGCCTGATGCTGACGACCGAAGCCATGGTTTGCGAGATTCCGGAGAAGAAGCCCGCTCCGGCCGGTCCTCCGCACGGCGGACCCGAGGGTCTGGACTACTAAGTCCGGCATTCGCAAAAATGCAATCCGGCCGCGGCGTCCGCAAGGACTCCGCGGCCTTTTTATTGTGTGCGGAGCATGTTCGACAGCTCGGGGGTGAAAGTCCCCTTGACAACCTGATGGAGGTGAAGTCCAAGGGCGTCGTCGTGAGGCGGGGTCTGAAAGAAGCGTGGAGCAAACGTACGAGCCGATGTACGAAAACCGGATCAGAGGCATGCGGCGCCGGACGAGTTGGCAATTGACAACGAAGTCCATATCCATCAAGGGCACTGGTTGTAAATCCGGCGGTTGCGTGCGGAAGGCGGTCGAATTTACCTCGGGAGGTCTGTCGTTTGTCCCGGAATCGGGACTGAGGGTGAAGCGATTCATCCCGGCCGGGCGGCAGAAGTCAGCAGAGGGCGTATTAGTCACGCAGGTGATGAAGGCCCGAACGGTCCCCGTAAGGGGTTGATGGGAGCGGCGAGTAAGCGGCGCGACGCATGAGCGACAGGCGGCAGAAGAACCAGCTGAAGCTGGCCTTTGCTGGGGAGTATAGGGGTGAAGCCCCGAATGACCTCTGCGAAGGGACCGAAGCGCTCACGGCGAAGCGCGGGACAGAAAGCGCGGCCATTGGCGAACAGTTGATGGAGGAAGTCTGCGGGCGGGAAAACTGCAAGCAGGCATTGGCACGAGTCAAGGCCAACAACGCCGGCATGGACGGGATGACCGCTCAGCAGTTGCCGGAGCACCTGAAACAGTATTGGCCAGCCATCCGGGAACAGTTGTTGAGCGGGACGTATAAGCCGCAGCCGGTGAAGCGGGTGGAAATCCCGAAGCCGGACGGGGGAATACGAAAGCCTGGTATTCCGACGCTGCTGGATCGATTCATCCAGCAGGCGGTGATGCAGGTTCTGCAACGCAGATGGGACCGGACGTTTTCCGAACACAGCTACGGGTTTCGTCCTGAGCGGTCGGCGCATCAGGCGGTGGAACAGGCGCAGCAGTATGTAGCGGCTGGATATCGCTGGGTGGTGGACCTCGATCTGGAGAAGTTCTTCGATCGGGTGAATCACGACAGACTGATGGCAAAGATTGCCGAAAGAGTCAGCGACAAGCGGTTGTTGAAACTGATCCGGGCGTTTCTCAGGGCTGGGGTGATGGAAGGCGGGCTGGTGAATCCGGTGGATGAGGGGACGCCGCAAGGCGGTCCGTTATCGCCGTTACTGTCGAACATCGTGCTGGACGAGTTCGAGCGGGAGTTGGAGCGGAGAGATCTTCGGTTTGTGCGGTATGCGGACGACAGTAATATCTACGTTCGCAGCCGGCGGGCAGGAGAGCGCGTGATGGCGAGTATTACGCGATTCATCACGACGAAGCTCAAGCTCAAGGTGAACGAACAGAAGAGTGCGGTGGCGCGGCCATGGGAGCGGAAGTTTCTGGGCTTCAGCTTCACGAACGCAGGCACGCCAAAGCGGCGGATAGCGCCGAAAGCGGTGGGCCGGTTCAAGGAGCGGATACGGGAACTGACAAGCCGGACCAGAGGGGTGAGCACGGAACGGATGGCTGAGGAACTGACCCGGTATCTCAGGGGATGGATTGGCTACTTCGGGAAATGCGAGACACCGTCGGTGCTGGAAGGTCTTGAACAGTGGTTCAGACGCAGACTTCGGTCTGCGATCTGGAAGCAGTGGACGCGTGGGTCGGTGCGATTCGCCGAACTGCGGAAACGGGATGTGGGCAAGGACCTCGCCGCGCAGACGGCGGGTAGCGCTCATGGTCCGTGGCGGCTGGCGAAAAGCCCGGCTCTATCCTTCGCACTGCCCAATGCTTACTTTGACTCGCTCGGGATTCCGAGATTGACTGTACGCTAATGACCTGACCCGCCGAACCGCCGGATGCGGACCCGCATGTCCGGTGGTGTGGGAGGGAAGTAGCCGCGAGGCTACTCCCTATCCCGATTGCGGACTTTATTGGAAGGCCGATTTTATCGGTTCGTGCAGGTGACGATCGGTGACGACTGGGATCACCGTTCCATCCGCTCATACGCCTGGCTTTACTCTTTACTAACGACCAACTGCTACCCTGGTGTCGTGGGCGATGATACGTGGGCCGGTTTGGCCGACCAGTTTGCCGATGGTGCTTATGCGTCAGTAAAGGGGCGCGTGCGCACCTATGTGTTGCACCAGCAGCTGCTGGAGCATTTGCCGGCGCCCCCGGCGCCTGTGCTCGACGTCGGCGGCGGCGCGGGCCATCAATCGTTTCCGCTGGCCCAGGCCGGTTACGACGTAACGTTGCTTGACCCGTCGCCGGCAATGCTGGACAAAGCTCGACAGCGGCTTCAGCGGCTGCCTGCTGAGGCCCAGCGGCGGGTGAGGCTCCTGCAGGCCGGCGGCGAGAACGCCGACGAGGCGGTGAATGGTCAACGCTTCGCCGCCGTGTTGTGTCATGGCGTACTCGGGTACCTGGAGCAGCCGGAGCCGGTGCTCGACCAACTGTGCTGGTGCGCTGCTGCTGGCGGCCTCGTCTCGATCATGGCGGGCAACGCCAGGGCGTCGGCGGTACGCCCGGCCCTGGAACGGCGGTGGGAGGACGCTCTGGCGTCGTTCGATGCCAGGAGCGAGATTGGGGTGCTGGGGCTGCCAACTCGCGCCGACACGGTGGAGGAACTCAGCGAGCTCGTACGGAGCCGCGGCGTGGAGCCACTGCGCTGGTACGGAGTATGGCTGTTTGTCGACTGGCTCGAGTTCAGTGGAGTCAGCCTGGACCCCAGCGATTCAAAGCAGGTGGCAGCGACGGCCGCGGTCGAACTGGAAGCCAGCCGGCGAGACCCCTACCGCCAACTCAGTCGCGTCTTTCATCTCGTGGGACGCAAGGGGCCGAACTGACGGTTGGCGCTCAGACGCACGTACCCCGGCCATCACCAGCAGACAGAGTTTCTCCTCGTCCACACGCACTTCAAATGGATGCTGTCGACCAACGCCCACACCCGCAGAATCCGCGACGAGAAGCGCCTGCGCTGACCGGTCTCGCGGACGATGCGTTTGGTGAACGGCGCGATCATTGCCCGGTCTTACCCTGGCTCCGCCGGATCGCCGACGCCATGGTCAGCAGCTTCCCGGCTTCCGTATCGCGCCTTTCGGATTTCAGCATTGCGGCGTGGTCTTCGAGAGTCTGAGCCAGCAGGGGACTTGTGATTCCCGCCGTCTTCTCGCGAATTTTCTCGACCAGCTTGAATCTTGGCTCGGCCTGCGAAAACTTGCCTTCGCCCGCGTAGACCAGCGCGAGACTGTACAGAGCATCGGCGACATCGGCCTTGTCGACACCTTCATTTGCCTCCCGGGCGTCAGCACAGCGTCGCAAAGGACCTTCCGCTTCCTGATAACGCTTCAGAGCCCGAAGGGTATCCCCCTGCATGCAGAGCACGCCGGCGGTCTTCAGGCTGTTCCGTCCGAGCAGCTTTTCGTAGGTACTCAGAGTGCGTCCGATATAGGGCAGGGCGTCGGCCTGATGCCCCTGGTCGAGCATGACATTGGCGATGTTGAAGTTCACGTTGGCGACGTCGATGCTGTTGCCGTAGGCCGCCTCCATGATCGCCAGCGCTTTGCGGTAGGCCGATTCGGCTTCGCTGAACTTTTTTTCTGCCCGGTAGACAAGGCCCAGGGCGTTTAGAGTCGTCCCCACACGTTGATCCCGCGGGCCAAACCGCTCGGCCTCGTGGAGCGCCTGCACAAAGGACTGTTCCGCTTTCGGATAGTCTTTGGCGCCGGCGGCATTCAGTGCTTCGACCACCGCCTTCTTCCAGTCGCTTTCGTCGACC
This sequence comes from uncultured Solibacteraceae bacterium, assembly GCA_964639095.1. Lineage (GTDB taxonomy): Bacteria > Acidobacteriota > Terriglobia > Bryobacterales > Bryobacteraceae > BOG-234. Next base: position 3,391 of record CAZXCO010000512.1, on the reverse strand, counting down.
GCCGCTCTCGCCGTCGGCGCCATGGAGAGAAGCGCCAATACAATGCCTGTTGTGAGGAAACGAAACATTCCCGATTTGTCAGGATAACCAATCAACGCGCATTCTTCTTTTCATGGCGGCGAATAGCGGCCGAGAGGACGAGCAACCGGTCCGCATCTTTTGCGCGCCCCATCGATTTAAGCATTGCGGCGTGCTCTTCCAGTGTGCGCGCCAGCAGCGGACTGGTCAGTCCCAGCCTGCTCTCGCGAATCTTCTCTACCATCGTGAAGCGTGGATCGGCGAGGGCATACTTCCCTTCCCCCGCATAGGTCATCGCGAGACTATACAGCGCATCGGCGAACTCGGCGGTGTCGACGCCGCCGTCCTTCTCGCGGATATCGGCGCACCGTTTCAGATCGGCCTCGGCTTCGGGGAAATTTCGGGTGGCGCGCAGAGAATCCCCCGTAACGCAAAGAGCGGCCGCTGTATGGATGCTGGCCCCGCCATACAGGCGCTCATAGTCCGAAAGAGACGCCCGGCTGAAAGACAGGGCGTCGGCGGGCCGTCCGCCCTCGAGGAGCAGACTCGCCAGGTCGAGGTTCACGTTCGCAACTTGAACGGTGTTATCGTCGCCCGTCGCTTTTCCGAGGACATCCAGTGCCCGGCGGAAGGCGCTCTCCCCTTCGGCAAACTTTTTGTCGGCCCGATACACCTGGCCGAGGCTTTCGAGCGTGGCGGCGACGCGCCAGTCATCTGTTCCAAAGCGCTCGGCTTCGTGAAGGGCCTTCAGGAAAATCTGCTCGGCCTTCGCATTTTCGTTATCGGCGGCGGCGTACTGGCCCTGAGCGACCAGATCCGTCCATTCCAACCGGGCCTCCTGGGCGGCAGCCGCCAACGCAAACGCCAGAATCCCAAAACTCGCTATGAATGAACGAAAGGGCAGAAATTTCAGGATATTCGATCACAGAAACCGTGGCAATGCAGCGGAGTTTCGCGAAATTCACCCTGGAACGGGAGACCTGCTACAGCCGGAAGTTCAGGAGTGGGACATGCCGCCGACGCGATGCACCATCGGGGCCGCGGCCGCCAACCGAATCGATTCGATCAGGCCGGGGTCGTCGGAATTTGTCGATGTCGTCTGGAAGCCCCGCTCCATCAACTCGATACGAATCACCTCCGCGTCGATGTTCGCGGACATGTATAGCGCCCGTATTTCCGGCCGGAGTTCGCGCAGCCGATCGACGAGTTCCGTACCGGGGGTTTCCGACCCGGCACGGGGCGAATCCGATTTGAGAGCGATGTCTGTAAGGACCAGGTCAATCGGCACATAGCCACGCCTCGCAATGCCGATGGCTTCCTCCCGGTCGCGGGCGAGCAATGCGCGCATGCCGTTGCTGTCCAGAATTCGGGCAAAAAACGACAGGACCTCGGGTTCCTCGTCGACCACCAAAACCGATAAAGAATCCATGCGATCTGGCATCACAACTCCTCGTTAACAGGATATCCTCAGGAGGCTGGAAACTGAGTACTATTCCGCCGCTGTAATGTGCCTGTAAACACTTATCTTATTTAAATCTTACATCTTTAATTGTCATAAATGTAACAGTTTTCGTCACTTGAGCCTCTCCCCCTCCTCAGCGTTTTGCGGACGCCTGCTTCTCGAAGTGCTGGTAATCCTGACGATCGGGCCATCGGCCTCCCCAGGTCCATCCGGCTTTTTCAAATTCCCTGACGACGAAACCATTTTTCAGAATGGAGCCGGGAAAGGCTTTTGTCCGGTCAAGATACTTCCGGCCGGCCGGCGGCAGCACCTGATCGCCCTTCACATAAGGATTCGTCAGCGGATTGATGTCAATCGCACGGCCCCAGCTGTGATTCGAAAAGACTCCCGGCTTCCCGGTGACATCACGGCAATTGAAAGCGGATGTGTTGTTTGCCGCCATCGACGCATTATCGTCGCCGCCGTACTCTTCGATGGGGACCATGCGCTCGATCTGAAACCCGTGGTCGTAGAGGGCCCGGAACAGGCGCACAACTTCATCCGCGAGGTCGCGATGCACGATCAACGTCCCTGTGCGGGTCTCGTGATGGAAATCGCGAAAGGTTAACGTCAACTGGCGGAGGTCGCCCGGGGCCACGGGGCATCCCGAATGCCACGTCGTCTGCCGGACCTTCGCCAGGAAACCGGGCGACAGCGGCTGACTTCGGAAGACCGGTCGCTCCGCGGAGGCCGCGGTCAAAGGAGACATCGCGCCCCATACCGCCAGACCTGCTGCAAGCAGACCAGACGCGATCGTCCGCCAGTTCACTTGCCCTTTTTCAGGCTCTTGTAGGCCGCTTCGATGAACATATCCGGTGTCCAGTAGCTGTTGTGGCCGTAAATCGGATCGTAGTCCCGGGTCAGCTTCGCCGCCTTCACCTCTTCGAGCGTCTTGCCCTTTTTGATCATGTCCTGGACACGGTCGCGGACGATGGCCACCATGTCGCGATATTCGACCACTTCGGCCTGATCGCAAAGGTGACCGTGCCCGGGAATGACAAGGGTTCCGCCCTCTTCCTCGTGCTCGACGATGGCGAGGTTCACGATGTGAGTCAACGCAAGCACAGTTCCCTCGATCGTGCCGCCTTTGTCGACGTCGATCACCGGATAACCGTCGGTGTTGAAAATATCACCCGCGCTGATGACGTCCGACTTGCGAAAGAACACGATGCTGTCGCCATCCGTAAGCGCGTTCGCCTGATGGATGATCTCGATCGGCTCGCCATTGAAGTAAAGCGGCTTCTCTTTCCCGATGAACGTGTCCGTTGGCCATGCACCGGCAGGAGTGGGAGCCTTCGTGCCCGTCGGCGCGCTCATCCGGGTGAGCACGTTTTCCTGGGCGAGAATCTGCGCGCCCTCGCGGGAATCCTTGATGTCGTTGGTAACGTTGGCGCCCGTGATCGTCGTCCCGGACTCCCGGATGGTCTGATTGGCGCCCGTGCTGTCGGCGTAGAAGTTTGTATTAATGATGTACTGCAAGGGGCGCTCGGACATCTTTTTGATTGTCGCGATCACCTTGTCCGACATCTTGTCGAAGCCCGTGTTGACCAGCAGCGCTCCCTGCTTGCCCACCTGCAGGGTGATGTTGGCCCCGTCGCCCACGAGCATATAGATGTTGCCCTGCACGGGCCAGACGTGCAGCTCCGCTTTGGAAAAGTCCGCATTCTGCTGGCCATGGCTTTCGGCAGCCGTCATGTCGGTCTGGGCGCTGGCATTCGCCGCGAAAACGCCGATTGCAAAAATGGCCGGCATCAGGCGCAGCCAGTGAAAGGCTTCGTTATGCATAGTCAGTGTATTCGCGCTCATTTTTTGGCCGCGCCTGTCTTCATGGCTTTCATTTTCAGCCGGTATTCCGGATACATCGTTTCCGAG
>CAZXCO010000511.1:0-4873 GCA_964639095.1 uncultured Solibacteraceae bacterium | reverse complement strand
AGGAAGAACCAGTTGTTCAACCGGTAACCAACGTGTCGAACATCGTTGATCTCGGAAAGCTGACTGTAGATGAACTTCTCGAAGAAGTCCAGAAGAGGGTCCAGTCTTCGCCGGATACCAAATTGAAGAGAAAGCTCGCCAGCACCGACCCCAGGTTGCCGCCGGCTCCGACAATGCCTGCGACAGCTCCGAGGCCCTTGCGATTGATGAACGGCGTCACGGCATAAGTGGCGCCGTTCGACATCTTGATGAACAGGCCGGTCAGCATCATCGTCGCGATGGCAAGCGGAAGCCACCGCATGCGCGAGAAGAGCATCAGCGCCAGGCCTTCGCAGAAGAGCGTTACGCCCAGCAATTGCACGCGTCCCCGCAGGCCCCGCGATTTGTGGCAGCGGTCGCTCACGATGCCTCCCAGGGCGCGCGCGAAGAGGTTCATCATTCCGAACAATCCGGCCACCAGCCCGGCCGCCGTGAGCCCCAGGTGAAAGTTGTCGGTGAAGTAGAGGGCCGCGATGTTGTCGATCGTGAGTTCCATTCCGAAGCACGAGGCGTAGATGGCGCAGAGAGCCCAGACCCGCGGATCGCCGCAGGCCGCCCGAAAGGCTGCCCCGGCCGGGGAAGCGGCAGTGGTTCCGCCGCGCGCGCGCAAAGTCCTGAAATCGCCTTCCGGAGTGTCCTGCGTCAAAGCGTAATACGCGATGCCCGTGAGAAGCATGATGATGCCCGGAACGATCATCGCCATTCGCCAGCCCCACCATTTATCGGCGCCCAGGCTCACGAACGCGGCGAAGAGCAGCGGCATGACCATCTGGGTGATGCCGCCGCCGAGATTCCCCCAGCCGGCGGCCGCGGCGTTTGCGGCGCCCACGACATTCGGGGCGAACATGACGGACGTGTGGTACTGAGTGATCACAAAGGACGCCCCGATGGCGCCAATCGCGAGACGGAACAGCAGAAATGTCGTGTAGTCGTGCGCAAACCCGACTCCCATCACCGGCAGAGAACCCAATACCAGCAGCCACGTATAAGCGCGCCGGGGGCCGATGCGGTCGCAGAGGAAGCCGATGAATGCCCGCACGACTACCGTGATCGCGACGGAGGCGATCGTCAGATTGCCGATCTGCGCTTTCGTGAGATGAAGTTCGTCGCGGATCACCGGCATGAGCGGCGCCAGTCCGAACCAGCCGAAGAAGCAGATGAAGAATGCAAACCACGACATGTGAAAGGCCCGCATGGGAACGCTGGAGAAATCGGCGAGCCGGATGCGCGCGGCTTTGTTTGTATGTGTCATCAGGTTGTCCTCGTGTTTGTGGTCCGCTCCTCGAACGCGGAGGAGAACAACTGCAGTGAAATGAAATTGCGGCGCCGCGGCCTGTCCGCCGTCAGGCGGCGGCTTCGTCGAGCGCCTTGTATCTGCCTTCGAGGTCGACGAGGATCACCCCGTCTTCCACGCGCGTGGGAAACACCGCGAGACAGGAAGGCTCGGAGGCACGCACCGGCATTCCGGTATCGAGATCGAAGTGCCGCCCGTGGAGCGGGCATACCACCGCCGTTCCGGTAACGATGCCGTCGCAGAGCGGCCCGCCCATGTGCGGACAGGCGTTTTCAACTGTCACGAAGCGTCCGTTGAGATTGAAAATCGCGATCTCGAGATTGCCGACCCGCACGGGACGCCCCTCGCGCGGCGGGATGTTCCCCGTGGGTGTAATCTTCGTCCAGATCCGTTCGCTTGTCATACGAGTTGCCGCTCCCTTGTTTTTTCCATGGGCTCGATCTGCACGAACTGCGTCGGATGAACGGGCCGGTCGCGCTCGAGCCATGCGTCACCGGAAACCTCCTTCGAACGATGCAGACGGTCGAGCAGTTTCCGCCTTTCTTCCGCAGACGCATAGACTGTTTCCTTGCGGATCTTTTCGATCCCCAGCCGCTCGACGAAGTCGTAGCTTCGTTCCAGATAGTTGCCGTTCTCGCGGTAGTACTGAAAGAAAAGCTCGCCCGCTTCGAGCGCCTCTTCCGTTGTTTCCACCGTGACAAGCAGATCCGCCTTGCGCACCGATTTGCCCGCGGCTCCGCCCACCACGACCTGCCAGCTTCCGTCCTGGCCCACGAATCCGAGATCCTTCACTGTCGCCTCGGCGCAGTTGCGCGGGCAGCCGACGACCCCCATCTTGAACTTGTGCGGCGTGAACAGATTTTCGAGCCGCTGCTCCAACTCGATGCCCGTGCGGGTGGAATCCTGCGTTCCGAAGCGGCAAAACTCCTTACCGACGCACGTCTTCACCATCCGGACGCCTTTCGTATAGGCCTGTCCGGAAGGCATTCCGAGATCGCGCCACACGTTCGGCAGATCGGCCTTCTTTACTCCCAGCAGATCGATGCGCTGGCTGCCCGTAACCTTCACCATCGGGACGTTATACTTCTCCGCCACGTCCGCGATGCGCCGCAGTTCATCGGGAGACGTGACGCCGCCGCGCATGCGCGGTACGACGGAGAACGTTCCATCCTTCTGGATATTGGCGTGGACGCGGTCATTGATGAACCGCGCCGAGCGGTCTTCTTCGTGATCGCCGCACCACAGCATGTCGAGCATGTAGCTGAGGGCGGGCTTGCAGACCTCGCAGCCTTTGCGGTTCCCGTAAACCGCGAGCACCTCTTCCACTGATTTGAGCTTCTGGGCGCGCACGATCTCGCGCAGGCGTTCGTAGGAAAACGGGACGCAGGCGCAGAGCGTGGTCTTTGTTTCCTCCTGAAAATCCGGCGCGACCGCGCGCAGAAGTTTTTCGCAGAGCCCGCTGCAGGTTCCGCAGCTTGTGGAGGCCCGGGTCCTTTCCTTCAGCTGGCGCATCGTTGTGATGCCGTGTTTGTGGATCGCCTCAATAATGTCGCCCTTGCGGACGCCGTTGCACCCGCAGATGGTCTCGCTGTCCGGCATGTCGGCGATTTCGAGACCACGGTCGGCGGGGGGCGGGAAGAGCAGTTGCCGCCGCAGCGGCGCCAGATCGGTCCCGCTGCGCATCCAGTCCATGTAGGTCTGTTCGTCTTCGATGTCGCCGACCAGAATCATGCCGTACAACCGGTTGTCTTTCAGCAACAGTTTTTTGTAGGCGCCGAGAGCCGGGTCCTCGTACCGGACCGCTTCGACGCCGGGCTCGGTTTCGTCGATCGAGCCCGCCGAAAAGATGTCGACTCCCATGATTTTGAGCTTTGCCGCCGGCGCCGGGGCGGAAAATACCGGCCCGCGGTTTCCCGTAATGGTTGCGGCCAGCACGCGTGCCTGATCGTAGAGCGGCGCGACAAGGCCAAAGGTCTGGCCGCGATGTTCCGTACATTCCCCGACAGCGAAAATATCCGGATCCGAGGTTTCCATGTAATCGTTGACGACGATTCCCCGGTTGACCTCGAGACCCGCGCTCCGGGCCAGAGCGGCGTTGGGCCGTATGCCGGCAGCAATCACGACCAACTCGGCTTCCACTTCCTCCCCGTTGGCGAAGCGAAGGCCGTCCACGTGGCCGTTGCCGAAGAGCGCGGCGGTCTGGCGGGGCAGCATCACCCGGATCCCCAGATCTTCGATGCGCCGCTTCAGATACTCGCCGCCTGTCGCATCGAGCTGGCGTTCCATCAGGGAATCGGCCAGGTGGATCACGGTGACATTGCATCCGCGCACCTGCAGGCCCCGCGCCGCCTCGAGCCCGAGCAGGCCGCCGCCGATCACCACGGCCTTCAAGCCCCGGTGCGCCTTCGCGAGCAGGGCATGCGTGTCGTCAAGCGTGCGGAAGACGTGGACGTTCTCCTTCTCGACGCCGGGGATCGGCGGAATAAAAGCGCTGCTGCCGGTGGCGAGGATCAGCTTGTCCCAGGGTGTGATCGCGCCCTCTTCGTCCACCACCGTGCGCGCGTCCCGGTCGATCTGCGAGATGCGCACGCCGAGCCGGGCGCGGATCTGATTCGCGCGGTACCACTCCACATCGTTGAGAATGATCTCGTCGGCCGACTTCTCTCCCGCCAGAACCAGCGAGAGCAGAATGCGGTTGTAATTGACGTGGGTCTCATCGCCGAAGATCGTGATTTCGAACTCCGGGTTGCGTTTCAGAATATGTTCGACACAGGCCACACCGGCCATGCCGTTGCCGACGACTACGAGGCGTTTCATGTGTGGGCTCCTGAACGGATTGAAGAACCCGGCCGCGCGCCCTCGCGCCGGTGCGGCTCCACCCGCACCGCGCACTGCTTGTAATTGGGCTCGCGTGAGATCGGGTCGAAGGCGCTCTGCGTGACTTCGTTTACGTTGGTTTCGAAAAAATGAAAGGGCATGAAAACCTGCCCGGGCGCGGTGATTTCCGTGAGCCGCAGTTCGATGCCGCACGTCCTTCCGCGGCGTGAAATCACATCCACATAGTCATGACTGCGCAGCCCCAGCTTCTGCGCGTCCCTCGGATTGATCTCGAGCCAGGCGCGCGGGGACAGGCGCTCCAGAATCGGCACTTCGCGCGTCTTCGTGCGCGTGTGCCAGTGCTCGACGGTGCGGCCGGTATTGAGGATGAACGGATACGCGCCACCGGGCTGTTCGGGAAAGGGCGCCCATTCCGCGCAAATCAGACGTCCGCGGCCATCCGCCGTTTTGAAGACGCCATCCGCATAGAGGCGGGAAGACGGCTCACGCTTCGCTCCTTCGGGCAGCGGCCATTGTGTGGCGCCCTCGTTCGCCAGCAACTCGTAACTGATGCCGGAATAGTTGCACAGGCGGCCGCGCGAAACCCGCCGCCACTCTTCGAACGCGTCCTTCGGTTCCTTCCAGCCCGGAAACAGCGAATCGGAACAGCCCAGCTCGCGCGCGATCGCGAGGAAAATATCGAAGTCTGCCCGCGCTTCGCCC
>CAZXCO010000510.1:0-2688 GCA_964639095.1 uncultured Solibacteraceae bacterium | reverse complement strand
GAGAGGACTCGAACCTTCTCAGGGTGTTGGGGAATCTGCCCTGCCTTGTCTTGCATCGCGCCGGACAAGAAAAAAGCCCGTCCTGGAGTGGACTCCGAAACGGGCTGCGGGTCTGGTAACCAGGGGTTAGTGTCGAAGCTGCGTGCTGATGTCGCCTGTTTCGTACACTTCGCAGAACGCGCGCTCATGGATTATTTGTGGGGCGCCAGCGCGTGTCCGCAGAATCCTGTCCGGCATCACCCATGGCGCAATCAGATCATCCGGGTCCTCGATGGTCATCTGGTAAAGAATTTCATCGCCCTTCCTCGTCAGCTTCTCGATGATGTGCAGGTCGGCGGAATGGAGCAGGCCTCCGCGCCCGTACCACGTCGTATCGACGAAGTTGGTGGAGTCGATCACCAGCGTGTCGCCCTCCCATTTACCGATCGAAAGCCCGTAGTAATAGGCTTCGACCGTGTTGGGGCGCGCTCGGCCGTCGGTCGGGATGTCGCGGTATTCGTAGTTTCCGCCGCCGTAATCGCTGTTATTTCCATAGAAGAAGATGATGTCAGTCGGCGTCTGGATAATGCGGTTCGGGGTACCCTGCCGTGGGAGTCCCAGCGGCTGGCACGTCATGACTGGATCGTCCTTGTTCGTCCATTGATCGAGTTCCTGAATCTTGTCCCAAAACTGGGGTTTGTAAATGGGACGACTCGGTCCAAACCGCGAGGGCGAGATCCACTCATAATCCACCCAGAAGTTGTCTTGTCCGGTTTTGCAGCCGATCTCGGGGTTGATTCCCCCACCCTTCACCTGCGTTGGACCACAGCGGCGGGTCCCACTACCCGTAATTGCAAGAGGGGGGCGACTCCAGTTTCCTGTCATATCCGGATGCCCGTCGGCCAGCCGCGGCGTTACGGCGGCTGCAGTATGCGCCGCCGCCGGTGCGTCGACATTGAGGGTCCAGTTGGGAGGGTGATTCGTTGGCCTGATCGCGGCCTTGACGCTTGCCGGGACCGGCATCACGACATACATCTGCCCCGTTTCCGTCAGCGTCGTCGTAATGTCGCGGACCACCGTCCCGTTCTTCTTCTCCGCCATCCTGCCCGCGTAAAACGCCTCGGCCGGATTCAGTGGATTGTTCCAATCCTTGTAGTTGCTGTAGGTGAATTCGGTGGTGTTGTTTCCCTGTTTGACCACCACGCGTTCGGCCATGTACTTGTCGTTGAGTGTGGCTGACGCGATTGCATTGGGAACGCCCGGAATCGGGAACGTCACGACGGGCTTGTTGCCTTCCCAGACGACGGAGGTTTTCCCGGCCTTCGAGACACCAGCAGGTACCCGTTGCGGCCGAGGCGCCATTTCCGGTGGATCACTTATCCCCGCCATCGCGCCTTTGAACGCACCCTGCGGACTTGCCCACAGGCGAATCATCCGTTCCTCTACAGTTGCGGGCATCGGCGTCGCCTTGCCTTTGCCGGGAACGAGTTCGGCGCCAGGAATGTCTTCATTCCAGGCATACGCTCCACTGAGGACTTCGACGTTGGAGCACGCCTGGCCATTGGGCCGAGTGCCCGTGTACTGAACCCGCTCGCCTGACGTCTGGTAGCTGATGCTGGTTCGATACTTCGTTACATTGCAGGGCTGTCCGTCCACTTGAATAGTGCCCTTGCCCTGGTATTCGAGCGACATGATCAGGTCTCGTTCCTCGCTGCTTCGGAGCATGCCCATATACCAGGCCCAGTTGAAAAGGACCGCTTTCAGGTCCTTCGCACCGGCTGCAGGCGTGTATTGTGGCCCTCCGCCTCGACCTCCGCGACCGGAAGCTCGTCCACCAGTTCCGGCGCCCGCACCCCGGCCACCCTGAGCCGGCGCTGCAGGGGTACCGCCTCCCGCTTGTGCAAAGGCCGAAGACGGCTCGCCGACCGTCAGGACGATTGCGATCGCGATACTTGTCCCAAAGATCTTTCGTAGAACAGCCATGATGATCCCCTTCCTTGTTCAGTCGTTCGGGTTACGGCGGAGATCTGGATCACGCGCCCATCCGGCATGATCGCGGTATCGAAGAAGCCTGGCGGACTGCCGCCCCGCGCCGGGAAAAGATTCGCTTTGATCAGCAGAGTCGCACCATTTTTTGCTATCGGCACGCAGATACCTTATTTCCGCTTCGACCCGTATCCAGGACTTGGAAAATATATCACGGTGTTGGCATGAATGGGTTGTGGCAGATCCTGGTGACCATTCATTCTTTCGGCCATCCACAAGCAGTTGAAAGCCGGCGCCCCCTCCAGGAACGCCGTGTTGCCGCGACCGGACGCGCCATCCGAAAGTTGACAGCCGGGGAGTTCGGGTTTGCGAAGTTCAGCAGCGGGTCAATAGTTGAAATATCGGCAGCAGTCTGAGATCTGAGCCGCGGCGTGCGCCAGACTCGCCCTGTAAGCGATGGCCAGCGGCTTGTCCGCGATAATTGCCCGCAGCAGGGAGCCGCCGATCACGGAGCTAATTTGCCGTCGGCTTCTCCTCGATGTGGTCGATGACAATGACCGGCAGCATCCTTTTTCCGGTTTCGAGCTTCAGACCGAGTTGTTTGCCGATCGCGTCCGCCAGCGAAATTCCACCGCCTGGATCGGATGCCGCAGCAGAATCGCGCGTCACAGCAGTTTGCGGAGCCGGAGCCGAGAGCATCAAGGGAGGGGTGAAGCTCAGCAA
>CAZXCO010000509.1:0-4833 GCA_964639095.1 uncultured Solibacteraceae bacterium | reverse complement strand
ACATAATTCAAGTATATTGCCCTTGCGGGAATCCGCAGAAATGCAGTCCCCAGATAGTCCACTCCGGGAAAAAGTAGCGCAGTTACCGCTCGCGCCGGGAGTGTATTTGTACAAAGACGCTGCCGGCAAAGTCATCTACGTAGGGAAGGCGAAAGTGCTCCGGGCGCGCGTCCGCAGCTACTTCAACGACGACAAGCTTTCCGACGTCAAGACCGGGTCTCTGATCAGCGAAGCGCGCGACATCGATTACATCCTCGTCGATAACGAAAAGGAAGCGCTCGCGCTCGAGAACAATCTCATCAAGCATCACAAGCCGCGCTTCAACGTTCTGCTGCGCGACGACAAGACTTACCCCTACATCAAGCTCACGAACGAGCGTTTCCCGCGGGTTTATGTGACGCGGCGCATCGTCCGGGACGGGTCGACCTATTTCGGTCCATACTTTCCCGCCAACCTGGCCTACCGGCTCGTCAACTTCATCCACCGGCATTTCCTCGTGCCCTCGTGCAAGGTCGATCTCCGGCGTTACCACCCCAAGCCGTGCCTGCAATACCACATTCACCGCTGCTCCGGGCCCTGCGTCGAGGGCCTGACCACGCCGGAGGCTTATGCGGATTCAGTGCGGCAGGTGCGCCTCTTTCTGGAAGGCAGGCACGGCGCGCTCGCAGGCGAACTGCGGCAGCGCATTCAGGAAGCATCCGAGGATATGCGTTTCGAGGAGGCCGCGGCGCTGCGCGACCTGATGACCACGGTCGAGGAGATCGACGAACGCCAGAAGATGGCCGCCGTTTCGGGCGACGATGCCGACATCTTCGGGTTCTACGCCGAGCCCCCGCTGGTCGCGGTCAACCTTTTCCATCTGCGGAACGGAGTCGTCGTCGACCGCCGCGACTTCTTCTGGGAAGACCAGCACGAGTTCAACCCGCCCGAGTTCTTCTCGTCGCTTCTGCTCCAGATCTATCTGGATCAGCAGTATGTTCCCGCCGTCATCCATGTCCCGATCGATTTTGAAGATCAGGAAGTCATGGAGGAGCTGCTTTCGGAAAAGAAGAACCGTAAAGTCGAGATCCATACGCCGAAGCGCGGCCAGAAGAAAGCGATGCTGAACCTGGCGCAGACCAACGCAAAGCACAGCTTCGACGGCCGCTTTCGCGTGCTGAAGCCGTCGTCGATCGCGATCCAGGCGGCTGTTCAGGACGCGCTGGGGCTTGCCGATGCCCCGAAGCGCATCGAGTGCTTCGACATCTCGCACATCCAGGGCACCGACAAGGTCGCCAGCATGGTGGTGTGGGAAGAAGGCCGCATGAAGAAGTCCGACTACCGCAAATTCATCATCCGGACGGTCGAGGGCAACGACGATTTCGCGAGCATGCATGAAGTGGTGACGCGGCGCTACTCGCGCCTTCAGGCGGAAGGCCGGCCACTGCCCGGGTTGATCCTGATCGACGGTGGGCTTGGACAACTGCACGCGGCGGCGGACGCGCTGGAATCCATCGGCATCATCAATCAGCCGCTCGCCTCAATCGCCAAGCGGGAAGAGATCGTCTACGTGCTGGGGCAGGAAAACGAACCGATCGTGCTGGATCGTTTCTCACCCATTCTGCACCTGATCCAGACCATCCGCGACGAGGCGCACCGGTTCGCCGTGACATTCCACCGGAGCCGCCGCAACGCGCGCACGCTCACCTCGGAGCTGGATCAAATCCCGGGAGTAGGCGCCATCACCGTGCGCAGGCTGCTGAAGGAGTTCGGCAGTTCGGAACTCGTCCGTCAGGCTTCGGAAGACGAACTTGCCAAGCGGGTGGGGCGGGCGGCAGCGCGCCGGGTCCGCGCGCACTACGACGGAATGAGCAGCGCCGCGGACTGATCCCTCGAAAGCCTCCCGCCTGGCATTTGTGAGATTCGGGCCCTTGGCCGAGGAGTCTGCTGCGTTTTCCGGCGGATAATGGTCCCGGGAGAACGCAAACCGGGGAGGAGTTCGCATGGGACGACCGATCGGTGTTCTTTGCCTTTGCGCTCTGTTTGTTCCGGTCTCGCTGATTGCTCAGACGCCGGGACCTGCGGGAGCCGCTAGGGGCGGCGGCCGCGGACGAGCCAATCTGCGAAGCTTTCCGGCGCCCCGTCTGATCCAGGGTCAGCCCATCGAGACCCGCGAACCGGAAAAGCGTGATGACAAGCCAGCCTTTCCGGGACAAACGCGCGCGCCCTATGAACCGACGACGCCTCCCAAAGTCACGACGCTCGTGGAAGGCTTGAAGTCTCCCTGGAGCTTCGCCTTTCTTCCCGACGGCCGCATCCTCATCACGGAAAAGCCGGGTTCGATGCGCATTCTGGACAAGGACGGAACGCTCTCGCAGCCGCTCACCGGAGTTCCCGCGGTTTCCGCCATCGGCCAGGTGGGACTTCTCGATGTCGCGCTCGACCCCCGCTTTGCCGCCAACCATCGAATCTTTTTCACTTACAGCGAAGTCGTCGGGGAGAACGAGAGCAACATCGTGGTGGCGAGGGCGACTCTGGATGAGAACGCCCGCGCCCTTCACGAAGTCAGCGTCATCTTTCGAGCCAAACCGGCGCTGCCGCGCCGGCAGTCGGCGAACCAGGGTGGACGCATTGCGATCGGGCGCGACGGCAATCTCTTCGTGACGATCGGCGACCGCTCCCAGTCCCCGCCGTGGGACATGGCGCAAAAACTGGATAACGATCTGGGCAAGATCATTCACATTACGCCCGATGGCAAGCCCGCTCCGGGCAATCCGTTCATCGGTAAGCAGGCGGCGCTGCCGGAGATCTGGTCGTACGGCCATCGCAGCGAGGAAGGATTGACCATCAATCCCGCGACGGGCGAACTGTGGGAGACCGAGCATGGCCCTCGCGGCGGCGACGAACTCAATACTCCCGAAGCGGGCAAGAACTACGGATGGCCGGTGATCGTGCATGGCATCGACTACCCAGGCGAGACGATCGGTCAGGGGATAACAGAAAAGGCAGGCATGGAGCAGCCGCACTATTACTGGGATCCGGTAATTGCGCCCTCGGGGCTGGCTTTCTATACAGGCAACCTGTTCCCCGAGTGGAAGAACAGCGTCTTTGTGGGCGCGCTGCGAGGCCAGATGCTGGACCGGCTCACGCTTTCCGGAAAAAAGGTGGTCGCGGAGGAACCCCTTCTGGTCGACGAACACTCACGGATTCGGGATGTCCGGATGGGCCCGGACGGCGCCGTGTATGTGCTGACCGATCCGGGCAAGCTGCTGAAACTGACGCCGAAATAAGCTCCAAACGAAGCAATTCCAGCCCACAAACGCAGATCTGGAGGCCGCTGGCCTCCAGAAGAGCGATCGGTTGTTTGAGATGGAATTCCAGATTGCAACGCGTCAGAAGACCAGCGGTGTGTAGCCGGTGAAGCCGAATCCAATCGTCATTTCGTTGCGGGCCAGCACGGTCATCGTATTGTCGCCGTCGTAATCGAGAATCCAGATGCCGTCTCTGTAGACGCCGATTTTCGAGGCGTTCCCCGAGCTGTCCCAGTCGCCCACGACCGGAATGTCGCCGGCCTGTCCATACACGTAGCTGCGATCCGAGCCGTCATAGGTGCGGTCGCCGTTGTAGTCGACGAGCCAGAGCCCGTTGCGGAAGACGCCGACCTTCGTCATGCCGGAGCCGTTCCAGTCGCCGGCGACCGGCACGTCGCCACCCTGGCCGAAGGCGAATGTCGCATCCTGCTGGCCGGTGGGCACTCCGGAGAGATGACCGCTCAGGTCGAGAATGAAAGTTCCATTCCTGAAGAGTCCCAGGGCGATGTGGCCGGTGCCGCTCCAGTCGCCGACCACCGGAATATCGCCCGCCTGACCGAAAGCAACGGTTTTGTCGGCAGCGTCGATCGCGCCGTTGCCGTTGGTGTCGAGAATCCAGGTTCCGCTGCGGAAGATGCCGATGCGCTTCGTTCCGGAGCCGTCCCAGTCGCCCACAACCGGAATGTCGGTGGCATTTCCGAAGGAGGTGGAGGCGGTCAGGGACGCTACGTGCCAGGGATCTGCGGTGAAGGTCAGTTGATCCTGATTTGCGTAGGCCGTGCCGAGCGTGAAAGAAGGCGCGATTTTCGTCAGGAACGAAGTCAACGGAGAGGGCAGCGCGTTCTGGAGGTTGCCCGAACGCGCCAGATCGCTGGAACCTGTTTGGCCCGCCACCATGATCGAGGTCTGGGTGTCCACGGCGATGGCGTTGCCGGAATCGCTGCCGGATCCGCCTAGGTAAGTGCCGAAGAGGAGCTTCGAGAGGGTCCGGTCGAGTTTGACAATGAATCCGTCCCGCGCTCCCGCGTTTACATTTTGGAGCGGCCGCTGAACGGGGAAGTCCTCTGACGTCGTAAATCCGACAACGTGCGGCGTTCCATGGAAATCCGGCGCCATTGCATTGATGCCGTCGCCGAGCGACCCGCCGAGAAATGTGGACCCAACCAGTTGCCCCGCCGCGTTGAACTGGCTGACGAAGCCGTCGGTCTGACCTCCGAACGTGGTCTGGAAGGCGCCGGCCGTGACAGGAAAATTCGCCGAACTGGTGATGCCGGCCACCATAATGACGTTCTTGATGTACACGGCGCGGACTTCCTCAGCCGCTCCGGAAGAACCGCCCGAGCCCCCAAGATATGTGCTGAATGCCATCGTTCCATCCGGCAGAATCTTGGCAAAAAACCCGTCCTGCCCCCCGCCCGATTGTGCCTGATAGGGCGCAACTGTCGGAAAGTTGCTGGACCATGAGGAGCCGCCGAGGAAGATCGATCCTCCGGGCCCCAGATTGAGGGCGGCGCCGTGCTCGATCCCGCTTCCGCCGAGATAC
>CAZXCO010000508.1:0-1668 GCA_964639095.1 uncultured Solibacteraceae bacterium | reverse complement strand
GCGCGGGCGTCAATGGCGCGCACGTTGACGGCGAACTGCTGAAGCTCCGAGAGTTCTTCGGCGCTGTCGACCGCCGATGTCCCGGCGGGAGCGCCGCTCGCCGGAGACGCCGGCGCGGCTCCGGGAGGCCCGAGCTGCGTGCGGAGCTTGACGGCAATGTCGTTCGCAGTGGTGATTTCGGTCCGCAGCGAGTTCGAAATGGCGGTGGCGACAAAACTGGCGAGCGAGAACGGAAAGATGATCACCGCGAGACAGAGGGCGACGATCCAGTACCGCTTCACCGTCGACTCGATATCCTGGATGGTCGCTTCCAGGCTCCAGGCAGTCACAGGCTTGAGTTTGGCCGCGAGTTTCGCCAGCGCTGAAAGAAGATTGGCCGCGGTCTTCTCGTCCCAGCCCGCGGTGACCGCCGAACGGGCCTCAAGGACATGATTGCGCGTATCCGGATCAATTTCGACGCCGGTTTCCGAGGCGTACTTCAGAAGCCGCTCGGCATCTTCCAGCGCAGAATTGAAATACGCGGGCGGCGCGGGGTAAGTCGTATTCGCGGCGGGCGCTTCCACCGATGGCGTCGGGACTGCCATGGCCGAATTTCTCCTTCCGGTGCAATGGCTATGCTACTGCTTTCCGGCACGAGGCCGGCAAATAATTCTACTTTCCGGCGTTGACTTTATCCAGCTCAGCGACCGCATCGGCGAACTCGCGATGGGTGGCCGGGGCTTCGCCGCCGAACAATTTCTTCAAGCCCAGGTGCGCGCTCCAGTCCATGCGGCGCACCGTGGCTTCGGCCATGATCGGCTCAACGCCACTGGAACGTAGTGTCTCGGCGACCTCTTCCATTTCACGGGCACGGCGTTCTCCGTGAACGACGACGCGCCCGACCATGTAGGTCGCCATTTCGGACCAGTTCATCCCCGGGAAGGTTTCCGTCAGAGACTGGAAGACCCGCTCTTCCGCGCCGTAGCGGCTGGCGCCGAGCACACATTCGGTCAGCAGAGCTTCCATTCCCTTGACGATGACGCTGCGGCACATCTTGGTGGCCGCCGCCTCCCCGACCCCGGCCGAAGTGAACTCCATTTTCATCCCGAAAGGCGTCATGCGGCGAATGAATTCTTCGCCCCCGGCGCCACCGACCAGCATGGGCACTTTGTGACCATAGGGAGGCGCCGGGGCCATGACGGCGACCTCGACAAACCGGGCGCCGGTGGCAGTGATAACGCCGTCGATGTTCTGCTTGAGAACGGGGGAGACGGAATTCAGGTCGGCGTAGAGATGGCCGGACGTAAGACCGGGCGCGGTTTGCCGCGCCGCGTCGAGCGCCTGGTTGGCTGTCACCGTGGAGATGACGATGTCGGCCGCATCGGTGAGCGCGGCATTGCTGGCGACGAGAGTAGTCGCGGATTCGGCAGCGCGCTGGCGGATCTTTTCGCCGAGTCCGGGCGTTCCGGTATTGATGTCGTAGGCGGCGATGCCCTGGACGCCGGCGCCGCGGAGTCCGCTGGCGATATGGAACCCGGCTTCTCCGAAGCCGATAAAACCGATGCGAGGATGGTTGCTCATGATTGATTTCAGCTTACTGAACGCCGGGTAGCGATAAAATAGCGCGGTACGCGTGCGATTGGCCGCGCAACTGGCATCGAAGAGGAGCGAATATGTGCGATCAGGACC
>CAZXCO010000507.1:0-8803 GCA_964639095.1 uncultured Solibacteraceae bacterium | reverse complement strand
CCAGGAATCCTTTAACGCCACGGTTCCGGAAGCGATGGCGGCGGGATGCATTCCCTTCTGCTATGAGGCTTTCGGTGGAAGGGACTTTCTGCGGCACCGGAAAAACGCCTGTGTGTTCCCCACGCATCACGCTTACCCTCTCGTCGAGAGCGCCCTGGAACTGATGGCTTCCTGGGACGCGCGGCAGAAAGAAGTCGAGCGGATTCGAAGCGGGGGATACGCTACAGCGCGGCGCTATACGGAATCCCGCACGGAAAAGGCGCTCCTCGAGTGGTTCCGCTCGTTGCGTTGAGATCG
This sequence comes from uncultured Solibacteraceae bacterium, assembly GCA_964639095.1. GTDB lineage: Bacteria > Acidobacteriota > Terriglobia > Bryobacterales > Bryobacteraceae > BOG-234. The sequence continues at coordinate 8,506 of CAZXCO010000507.1, read as the reverse complement.
GAAGAACCGGCGCAGCGCCTGTTCGGGATACACCGGATCGCTTTTGACGCTGTGAATCAGGGCGTGCCCGCGGCGGAGAATTTCCCGCGGCGGCCAGGCGAGGCCGCGCCAGTTGCTTCCGAAGGGCTCTCCTCTGCCGGAAAAATCGCGGCTTTCGAATCCTGCGGTTCGCGTGAACATGCCCATCATCACGTCCTCGGGCACAGCCAGAGGCAGCCAGTCTTCGGGGTGATCGAAGCAGCCGAGCGACGACAGGCGCACGAGCGTTCGGAATGGCAGTACATAGATACCGCCCTGGCAATATTCTTTGCCGCGATATCCGTTGATTCGGGCCACACGCAGATAGCCGCCGATGCGCGCAAACGCGGGCGTCCCGCGGGACATGCCGGCGAGCGCGGCCGTGACGTCCGACACCGCGGTCTTTTCGCACCCGTAGTGCGGGGAATCGCGGCGGCAGGTGAATCCGAGAGTTCCCAGCATTCCGGTTCGCGGATGGTGCGCCAGATAGCGGCTCACCGCATGGCGGAATCTGCCGGTGATGAGAGCGTCGGTGTCAGCGCGAAGGACGAAATCGAATGGTCCCGTCCGTCGAATGAAATCGAAACCCGCGAGCATGTTCGCCGAAAGGCGCCCCATCAGGGGCTCGCCGTCTTGCCCGGCCGGATTGCGCAGGGTGACGAATTTACATCCGCGCCCGCGGCGCCGCGGCGCGAGATTTCTGGGATACGGCGAGCTGTCGATCGCGACACACAGGCGCGCTCCCGGTTCATGGCTCCATAAGCTGTCGAGAAGATCGTGGAACCGGCGCCGCTCTTCGAGACCCGGCCCGACGGGCACGATTACGGCAAAGCACTTCATGCCTGCAGAGCCCGCCCGACCGCGGCCACGACATCGGACCAGCATCCCGGAGTACTCTGCCGGAACAACCGCATGGACGGATACCAGGGCGTGTCGTCCCGACCCACCATCCAGCGAAAGCAGGCATTCCGCGGCAGCATGAGCAATGTACGCTTGCCCAGGGCGCCCGCGAGGTGCGCGACGGATGTGTCGATCGTGATGACGGCGTCCAGCGCCTCGATCGCCGCGGCGGTGTTCTCGAAGTCGGGCGCGAGGTCGATCGCCGGGAACGGCGGGTTCGCGCGCGACAATTCAGCCCGGCCCGCGCCGTGCTGCAGGCTGTAAAGCGTGACCCCGGGAATTCCAGCGAGAGGCCGAAGCTCTTCGAGCGGCATCGAGCGGCCCGCGAAACGGTCACCGATCCGGTACGCCGATCCGTGCCAGACGATTCCGGCGTTGACCCCACGTGTGCGTGGAATCTGCTCCCGCCAGCGGGCGCACAGTTCCCGCGGGGGGGCGAGATACGACGTTTTTCCGATCATCTCAGGCGCCGGAACCGGCAGCGCGTAGAACATCCAGAACGCATGGACTCGGTAATCGATGGCGGGACCGGCATCGTGCGGCGCGATAACAGCGTCCACCCCTTCGAGAGTGCGCAACAGACGCCTGACGCGCTTTGGCCCCTGCAGAATCACCCGCGCTCCACGCTCTTTTGCGATTCGCGAGAATCGCGAATATTGCAGCGCATCGCCGAAGTAGATGTCGCCAGCGATCAGGCACAGAGTGCGGCCGCGGAGATCTTCTCCCCGCCAGGGTGGCGCCGCGGGGCGGGGCATACTGTCGGGTTCCCGGCCGGCCAGATGTGACCGATACACGTGCCGCGCCTTTTCGAAGTCTCCCACGCGCGACCAGTGCAGGATCAGACCGATGGTTGACGCCGGGCCACCGCCTGCACCCATAGCGCTCTCGAACCAGTGCTGCGCGGCGCGCCAGTCATGCAAGCCACTGTAGAGTTCCGCCAGCATCCGCATCGATGTCTCGTCGCCGGGCTCGCGGCGCAGAATGCCGTGAAGGATGGCGATCGCATCTTCGTAATCGCCTCGCTCCCCGAGTACGGCGGCAATGCCGCGCTCGACCTCGGTGACGTTTGCGCCGGGCGACAGCTCGCGGCGAAGACGCGCGAGGGCGGGAGCGTAATCCCGATCCTGCGAAGCATATCCATACAACACGCAGCGCGCAGCCGCGTGGTAATTGAGCGTATCCCGCGGGTCGAGCTCGATGGCGCGGACGCAGTCCCGCAGCGCTTCCTCCGGTTTGCCGGGTTCATTGAGAGACAACTCGCCGCGCGCTCTTAGCGCCGCGGCGTCGGCGGGATCGAGATGCAATGCCTTTTCGAAATACCAGCCGGCCTCCGCGGTTCGGCCCGCGGCAAGCGCTGCCGTCCCGGAATGCCGGAGATACGTCGCGTTGCCAGGCGCAGCGGCCGAGGATGCGCGATGACAGAGAAAGCTTCGCTGATATTCGCCGCGCTCCGCCAGCATCACCCCCAGGGTGTGCAGGGCATGAGCGTCGCCGCGATTCCGCCGGACGTGCTCGCGCAGGCCTGGCAGATCCTTCGGGAGACTGGTCAAGCGTAAGAGCGTAGCACGCCGGTAACGGCGCTATCGCCGGCGGAAGCGGGCGTGCGCGTATTCCTCAGTGACGGAAGGCTGCAACGCGTTCCCTGCGGGGGCTGGCCGGCCGGTCAGCAACTGCCGGGTCGTTGGCGCCAGCGTTTCCACGTACATGACAGGTGGAAACTCCGGGCCGGCGTCGTATTCACGCCTTTCGATTAATCCGAGTTCGCCGAAGCGCTGCACCATTGCGTTGAGTTGATCGATATACGGCGCCTTGAAATCCATGTTTCTCAACCACCAGGGGCGGGTGTGAAAAGCGGCGTTCCGCTCTTCCATGGGCTTCGACGTGTCAATGACGGTCCTGTACAGTTCCTCCGAAAGCACCTGGTTCGGAACGCGTGAAGGCCAGAACGACGGAATCAGATTGTCCGGGGGGAACGGAGCGCCATAACCTGCCCTGCAACTGTCGGTGTCGCTCTGCCACGGTACCGCCATCCAGCGGGTAATGTCGCCGGGGCCGCTGGCCGAGAGCGGACCACTGTTGGACATGATGATCGGCTGCGTCAGATATTCGCCGTAGTCGTCAGCAGGCCCGGCGGTCTTCCGCACCTGCAGACGGAACGCCGACCGGTACATCGAGCCGTGACGCATGGGCCAGGTCATCTCGCAGCCCGGATGGAACGGTCCGCCCATGCAGAAATGAAGTGCCGCGCGGTCGAGCGTTGCGGGTTGCTCGGCGACCGGGATCTGGTCGAAGGGCTTCAGATCCTCCGATGGCCCCTCGTAATCCGCGATGAAATTCCCGTTGAGCCATTGCGTCAGGTAGCCGTAGATGGTTTTGGTTACAGCAAAGCCGACGCGGGGCCCCGGGGGTGAATCGTAGCTGCCAAACGCATCGCCGTAGAGCGGTGGCCACTTGAGGGGCTCGAACGAAGTCGCAGCGGGGTCCCGGAACGAGTAAACGACCTGACGGCGTAACTCCTGATATGGATCGTCCGCTGTTGGAGCGGCCGCGAGTTTTCGAAGATAGTCCTCCCGTAGAAATTCGTTCGGACTCTTCCAGCCAAACAGCGCCAGAAACCCGGAGTTCACCCACTGGGCATCCACGCACTGCCGCAGCAGCGGAAGGATATCGTGCGTGAAAGAAGGTTTGGCCGGAGCGGACAGAACGGATCCGTTCAAGGTGTCGAAAATGACGTCATACATCGTCTGCGGCGTCACCAGGTCGGGCGAATAGTTCGGCGGCGCGGTGACAACCCAGCCGGAGTCGGCGGGAATTGAGCGTCCGTTGATGCTGACCGTTGCGGAGACGGGCCCGTCGGAGGTGTCATCGTGCCAGCCCGCGTTGTTCGCAAACGTCGTCAGCGAGTAACCGACCGGACTGGAGGATTTTCCCAGACCTCCTGCGAAAATCAGGCGTCCTTCGCCATCGGTATGAATGTCGCCCAGATAAACGGGGGCGTCGAGAAACGATCCCGTATCGAAGTGCTGGGGCGGCGCATCGCGTCCGGAGATGCTCCGCGGTCCCGGATCGATAACCAGTTTTTCGCGATCCTTGCCCTGTATCTGCGAATTTCGCCGCGCGGATTTCAGATTGATCGCTTCTGGAAGATCGAGCGCCGCATCGAAATCGTACCAGGCTGCCTTCTTGTTGGCGACGTGAACGGTCCAGATAATCTCGGCGTTGGCCGCGGTCAACTCGGACACGACGTTTCCGTGCACGTCGTAACCGTAAACACGAAAACGCGCGGCCTGTCTCTTGAGCCTTCCCTGCGCGTCCCGATATCCGCCTTCAGGCGCGGGTGAACGATAGGGCGTCTCCGGGCCGATGAAATATTCCTCGCTGTTCCCGATCCGCGCGATGCCGATCGCCGGATGAACGCGGGCCTCCACGATTTCCGATAAATTCATTTATTAAGTTGTCTCCGTGTTGACGTTATTCTACAGAAATAACGCAATAAAAGACAATCATTTCAGTGTTTCACAAAGATGAAAACAGGAAGGATGGAAAGAGGGAGCGCAAGAACGGGGTTGTTACCGGATTTTGATTTTGTCATCGCCGGAGGCGGGCCCGCGGGGGCTATTGCGGGAATGTCTCTCGCACGGTCTGGCTGGCGCGTGGCTGTTTTCGAGGCGACCGGGTTCGATCAGGAGCGGCCCGGCGAAACCCTGCCGCCCGAAATCAACCCCCTGCTCCGCGAACTCGGGCTCTGGTCACATTTTCAATCGCTGTCTCCGATCGAATGCCCGGGAGTCATTTCGGCGTGGGCGGGTCAGCCGCGGGAGACTGACTTCCTGTTTCACCCACTCGGTCCCGGTTGGCACATCGACCGGCGCCGGTTCGATCGGATGTTGTTCCATGCCGCGGAATCCGAAGGCGCCCTGACATTTCCCCGCCAGCGCGCGGATTTCAGCCGCGGCGGTGCGGGATGGCGCGTCCGGGGCAGCAGCGGGCTGACGATCCAGGCCCGGTTCGCCATCGACGCCACCGGGCGCAACGGATACCGGATCGACGGCTCGCGGGAGCGAATCGTCGATGACCTGTTGCTGGCCACAATCGTGCGGATTTCGTTTGCCGGAACCGTAACGCGCGATCTGCGGACTTTGATCGAAGCTATTCCGTCCGGCTGGTGGTACAGCGCGTGTCTTCCGCGCAATCAGATGATCGCGATGTTTTTCACGGCCCGCGAACTCTACCGGCGCAGTGGAGGCTTTGTGCGTGAGCAACTCGACCTGGCGCCTCTGACGCGCGCCCGGATCGGCCAGGAGCAGATTCTGGCCACGCATACGGCCGTCGTGCCAGTCTCGTCATCCTGCCGGGCGCGCATTGCCGGTGATGGCTGGCTCGCGGCCGGTGACAGCGCTTCCTCCTTCGATCCGCTTTCCGGCCGTGGGATCTTCAAGGCTCTGAAGCAGGGTGCGGATGCGGCGCGCGCGGCCGATGCCTGCCTTCGCGGAGACGGCGCCGCGCTCGACCGCTACGCGGACGCCGTACGCCGGGAGTTCGACAGTTACCTCGCTCAGAAGAAGCTTTTCTATGGCGACCCGGTGATGTGGCGGGAATATCCGTTCTGGAAGGCCAGAGCCGCCGCCTAAGCACGCGATGCCGGAGGCACGATTCCCTTCAACCTCGCATAGATCGCGAGTTGTCCATAGTGCTCGGCCGTGTGTTCGAGGAATGTCGCGACCAGTTCGGAAGTTTTCGGCTCCGCTCCGGCAGCGCGCTGCTGTAATGCCGAGACCGCTTCCCCCATGCTCGTCCGCAAAGCCTGCACGATCTTCGTTTTGGTTGCGTACCCGGCCTGCGGCAGTTCGTTGGCCGTCTCATCGAATTCCTTTCCACGCGCCACGGCAGCGACGTAAAGATTCCAGAATGCGACATGCCGCAGCACGCCGCCGGCTGTCCTCACCTCCGCCGCGGGTTTGAATTCGTACGCTTCCGCCGGTAGTTCCTCGGCAAGCGCTGTCAGTTTGTTTCCGGCCTGCTCCCATCGGTTGATGAGCATCGCCGAGAGGCTTTCCTGCAATTCGGTGTTTGCTGTCACGGTTCATTCTCCTTGTTCAATCCGGCTCGAATCGATTCCGATTCGCGGCTATGCTTGTTTATAGGGCTTGAGGTGGAAGTGATTCCTGGCAAAAATTGCGGTCAGGCCGGTGAAGTCAACGCGCCGCCCAGTGCCCGCATTCTGGCCCGGGGTGAGGGCTGGACCGCATCCGACTTCATCTGCACCTTCGGTCCGCACAGCCGGCCTTTTGAGGAGCGGCACAACAGCACGTCGATCGCGCTGGTAGTTGCCGGCACCTTTCAGTACCGGTCCGGCCCGGGCCACGAATTGATGACGCCGGGTTCGATTCTGCTCGGAAACCCCGGTCAGTATTTCGAGTGCGCGCATGAGCACGGCGTCGGGGATCGCTGTCTTTCGATCTCGTATGCGCCGGATTTCTTCGAGCGGCTGGCGGCCGATGCACTGCCGGGTCATAGGCAGCGCGGCTTCAGGGCGCTTCGCCTGCCGCCGCTTCGTGCTCTTTCAGGGCTTTCCGCGCAGGCATTCGCCGCGCTCGGCGGATTCGCGGGGCAGTCGTGGGAAGAGTTCGCCGTCAAACTGGCCGCGGCGGCGCTCGAGCTGGACCGTGGAAGCCCCCCGTGGAGCGCAGGCGCGCAGCCGGGTGTTCTGGCGCGCGTGACCCGCGTCGTCCGGATGATTGAAGCGCATCCGGAGGAGTGCAACGTCCTCGGCGACCTCGCCGCTGCGGCCCGCCTGAGCCCATACCACTTTCTTCGCACTTTCGAGGGTCTGATGGGCGTGACGCCGCACCAGTACGTGCTCCGGATGCGCCTTCGAAGAGCGGCCGTCCGGCTTGGCGCCGGGGCGGGTAAGATCCTCGATCTCGCGCTGGACAGCGGCTTCGGTGATGTTTCGAACTTCAACCGGGCCTTTCGCGCGGAGTTCGGCGCCAGTCCCCGCGCGTATCGGATACGGTACAAGCGGTCGCAGACCACGGCCGTCTGACTTTTTACGAATCACAGATGCGGCCGTCTGCGGACGGTTGGGCGCCGGCTTTGTCGCACCGGGAAGTCAGGGCGGATGAATCATAACCGCATACGATCAATCAATACCGACAAAGTCTTTTACAGGCTTAATCCGTTGAAATATGATCGGCTTCGTCGCTGGACATGTATCCAGCGAATGGCTGTGGTGAGAAGCGAGCCGTCAGCTCGACAGTCAGGTGCGGAACTTTCCATGTGTCCGGACTGGCGCCCGTCCGTAGTGATCCTTGACGCTGCTGTACTGCTCGGATACCATCCCACTCCAAAGGCAGACTGGAGAGTTCATTAATGAAAAGCTTCGCCGCTCATCTGACAGCCGCTTCACTGGCGCTTGGGATCTGCGCCCTTCCGCCTCACGTCAACGCACAAACCGCAGCCCCGGCGGCTCAGGCATCGCATATTCCACGTATGCCGAACGGCAAGCCGGATCTCAGCGGCGTCTGGCAACGCCCCTATGTGCCCGATATGTCGAAGACCGGCAAGAATCAGCAGGCGACATCGCCGCTGCCCTTCACTCAGTGGGGAGCGGAAACGTTCAGTAAGTACGATCCCGCGAAATTCGACTACACGGGCCACTGCCTGCCACAGGGCCTGACGCGCTCGATGAATTCGCCGTTTCCCATCCAGATCGTGCAGACGCCCGAGACCTTCGCTGTGTTGTATGAGGCCTGGAACGTATTCCATGTCGTACCGACCGACGGAAGGACCTTCCCGAAAGGCGACCTCGACCCGACATGGATGGGTACTTCCTTCGGCCACTGGGACGGCGACACGCTGGTGGTGGAAACGCGGGGTTTCAATGAGAAAACCAATCTCGATACGATCGGCCACCCGCACAGCGACCAGATGAAAGTGACCGAAACCTACCGGCGCACCGACGACACTCACATCGCCTACGAGGTGACAATCGACGATCCGAAGACCTACACGAAGCCATGGAAGAATTCCCGGATATTTACCCTCCGTCGCGACTGGAACATCATGGAGTACTCCTGCGAGGAAAACAACAAGGACTTCTACGATGGGCACATCAAATAGCCGGCTTTCCTGCGGAGATGAGTAACTGGATGCAATCGAATGCTCATGGCGGAGCGGCGGCAACCCGGAAGCGGGCCACAGACACATTGCGGCTGCTGCTTCTGCCGCTCCTGTTCTTCGTGCAGGGCCCGGCCGGAAGAATCGAGGCGCAAACCGCGGCCGCCGGCGCAAACGCCAGTACCGAACTACGCGCCTTTTTCAATCAGTATTGCGTCGTCTGCCACAACCAGAAGCTGAAAACGGGAGGGCTGATGCTCGACCGCGTCGACCTCACGCATCCCGCCCAGAACGACGACGTGCTGGAGAAAGTCGTGCGGAAGCTTCGGGCCGGCATGATGCCTCCCTCGGGAATGCCGCGGCCCGCACCGGCTGTTCTGGAATCCCGGATCTCCACACTCGAAAACATGCTGGACCACAGCGCGGTCTCCGCTCTGACGCCCCCGGGCCTCCATCGCATGAATCGGGC
>CAZXCO010000506.1:0-3911 GCA_964639095.1 uncultured Solibacteraceae bacterium | reverse complement strand
ACCCTTGTCATGGAAATGTTCGCAGCCTGGCGTCCCTTTGCGGCATCGAAGGGGTGTAAGAAAAAAAAGAGACCGGATGGTCTCAGAATGAAGCATCCCGCGAACACGATGAAAAAGGGGGAACGGACACGAAAAAGCATCGTCGCCGCCGCCGCGCCGATCTTCAACCAGCGGGGTTACGAAGGCAGCTCCATCAGCGACCTGATGGAGGCAACCGGGCTGGGGAAGGGCGGAATCTATCGCCACTTCTCGAGCAAGGAAGAACTCGCGGCCGACGCGTTCGATTACACGTGGAACGCCGTCTGGACAGCCCGCATCATGCACGTGGATCCCGAGGCGCGCGGCATCGCGAAGGTGAAGCAATTGATCGCGAATTTCGTGAAGTACCGTTCTCCCGTCGCCGGCGGTTGCCCGATCCTGAACACGGCCATCGAGGCGGATGACGGCAATCTGGACGTCCTTCGCGCCCGCGCCATGGGAGCGCTGAAGCTGTGGGGCGACTGGCTGCGGGACTCCGTAAACGAGGGCATCGACCGCGGCGAGGTGCGGCGCGGCGTGGATCCGGACACCGTGGCGACGATCGTCATCGCGATGCTGGAGGGCGCGCTGATGATGAGCCGCCTGCAGCGGAAGCAGCTGCCCCTGAAGCGGGCCGAGGAGCATCTGAACCGTTATCTGGATTCAGAAGCCGGTGTAAACAGCTTATGAAACACACGTCACTTCGCCAAAGCAGCCTGGAACGGCTGACGATTGTCTCTTCCCACGCGTTTGCCGATGTCCTGACCCGGTTCACCGCGCAAATCGCTCATCCGGATGTACCGAAGCTGATGGCTGACATACGATCCTGCCGGACCGATACGGAACTGGAAGTGATCGTATCGAGCGCTGTCGGACCGCCTCAGATCATGGAGTTCGCGCGATTCGATCTCGGGGAGGTTCTGAGAAAGGAATCCGGTGGCGACACCCCCAGAGCAGTTCGTCTCCTCGTTGGCAATCCCCTGACTATGAGGAAAATGGCCAGGCATGTGCCCGATGCGGGCTCTTACGCTCCGGCGACGGTCCTTTTCGACGAGCGGACAGAGGGTGTGTATATCTATTACGACCGCATGGCGAGCCTTCTGGCGTCGTACCGAAACGGCGCCGTTCTGGAAGTCGCGCGCGATCTGGATTCCAGAATCGAAGGGATGTTGATTCAGGCGGCCGGATAACAGACCGCCTCAGACCTCGCCTGTATTTTCCAGACTTCGCCAGAGATACCAGCAGGCGATCGACGAGTACGGTCTCCACGCGGCGGCGATCCTTTCGATTTCAGCGGCCTTAGGCAGCTCATCGAGCCCATAGGCTTTCATGATCGCGGTGCGGATGCCGAGGTCCGAGACGGGCAGCACGTCATCGCGGCGGAGCGCAAAGATCAGAAACATCTGGGCGGTCCAGACGCCGATCCCTTTGACCTGCGTCAGATGCTCGATGACGACTGTATCCAGAGCCTGCGGCAGCTCCTCGAAAACCACCTTGCCGCGGCGCGTATGCTTCGCCAGTTCACGGATATAAAGCGTTTTCTGCGCGGAGAGGCCTGCCTTCCGCATCCGCTCCGGACGCAGTTTCAGGATTCCGGCGGGAGTGAGCCGCTCCTCTCCGGCGGCGGCATGGAGCCGGGCGAAGATCACGCTCGCGACCCGGCCGCTCAACTGCTGGAACACGATCGACCGGACCAGCGTTTCGAATGACGGCTCGCGGTATTGAATGGCGCACGGACCTACCCGCCGGATGATGGCCGCCATCACCGGGTCGGATTTTTTGAGATGCTTAAGAGCGGGGTGCATGTGAGAAAGCCCGATGTAACAGAGCCTGGGCCGTGTGCGTCCACCCGAACAGTGTATCCACAGTCATCGATGTTATGAATTTATGAAAATCGCTGGTCTGACTCTCGCAACATTGTTGATTCTACCGGTTCTCTTCCCGCGTCTGGATGCGCAGGATCGCGCCGGCGGCCAGAAGGTCGAGGACGATGCGGGCGCGCCGATTCAGGTGGATGTCGATGTCGTTAACCTCTACTGTGCCGTTCGCGACAAAAAGAATGCGCTGATTTCCAACCTCGAAAAAAGCGACTTCACCCTGACGGAAGACGGGGCGCCGCAGACCATCAAGTACTTTACGCGCGAGACGGATCTGCCGCTGACCGTCGGGCTGCTGGTCGACGTCTCCAACAGCCAGCAGAACCTGATCGAAACCGAGCGTCGTGCGGCCGGGGCGTTCTTTTCCAGCGTGCTGAAGAAGAAGGACGTGGCGTTCCTTATCAGCTTTGGAGCGGATTCCGAGCTTCTGCAGGACATCACCGGCTCTCCCCGCAGTCTTCAGGAGGGGCTCGGCCGGATGAAACTGAATGGCGGATTTTCGGGCATCAACGCGGGGCCCGTCCCCACGCTGAGCCAGCCGCGAGGCACGGTGCTTTACGACGCCGTATTTCTGGCCGCCAACGATATGCTTGCGAAGGAAGTCGGACGCAAAGCGATCGTGCTGATTACGGACGGCGAGGACCAGGGCAGCCGCGAGACTGAAAGAGCGGCCATCGAAGCGGCCCAAAAGGCCGATGCGATGATCTACGGAATTCTCTACGTCGACCGGCAGTTCTATGGAGCATTCGGCGGAGGCTACGGCGGCGAAGGCACTCTCAAGCACATGTCGGAGGAGACGGGCGGACGGCTCTTCGAGGTCGACCGGAAGCATACGCTGGATTCGATCTTCGGCGAAATCCAGCAGGAGATGCGAACGCAGTACGCAATCGGCTACACGCCGACCAACTCAAAGAAGGACGGGTCGTACCGGAAGATCGATCTGCGGACCTCGAACAAGGATCTCAAGGTGCAGGTCCGCAAGGGATATTACGCGCTCCCGAATCCGCAATAGCTTCTACTGTTCGGGCGCGAGCTTTGCCGGGTCGAAGATTCTCCGGTCCGGGGGAATCGCCGTGAACGGTGTGAAATCGGGCTCGGCGGTGAACAGATCCCGCAGACTTGCGGCGGTCGCATCGGCCAGATCGTGGGGAGGGAGTCCCAGCAGTTCGCGCGTGGTGCGCAACAACGAAGGGAAACTCGCGTTCGTGTGCGAGACATGACCCCGCTTCACCCATGGGCCGGCGGCCAGCAGCAGAGTCCTGCGGGCATCGATATGGTCGAAGCTTCCCTGCGTATCGGTTTCCGTAATCAGGACGGTCATGTCGCGCCACCACGGCGAATGGGACAGGTATTCGAGAATCCGGCCGGTCGCGAGATCGTTGTCCTCGACGAACGAAGCGGCATAGGGGTATCCGTCCTGCGGCCTCGGCGGTGCGGTGCGGTCGTTCGGGAGACGAATGCACAGGAACCGGGGAAGCATCGCGCCGCCCTTCTCGTATTTTTCTCTCAACTCCGCGATGAAGCGGTCCGCGCGCGCCTGATCGGAAGTGGAGGCGCCTGACGGGTCGTGGAAATGGAGAGGCTGTACGCCGCTTTCTCGAAAGTCATCGAGCGCTTTCGCGAGCCAGGCATCCGCGTCGGCTCTGGTTTCGCCAGGGGCGTAAAAATTATCGCTGAAGCTCCACCGGCGCGCGATGGCATGCTGGTTCGGTGTAATGGGGGCGTCCTGCACGCTGAACTGCGTCTTCGCTCCGAAGGCGCGGCCGCGCATTCCGAAGATGGCCAGGGCGGGGGAGCCTGCCACCACCGCCCGCCCATTACCGGCGGAGCCGAGGTCCCCGAGTACCTCATCGAACGCGCGGTTTTCCTTGACGATCCACACCACGTGCCGGGCGGCTTCCGGAAGAACGGCTGGTGATGCAGCGGCGGGGTCACGCGGACTTATGGCCAGACCGTTGAGCGCCAGGACGGCGGCCGTCTCGCGTGGGAGTTCGCCTGCTTCCGGCAGGATGAATG
>CAZXCO010000505.1:0-1578 GCA_964639095.1 uncultured Solibacteraceae bacterium | reverse complement strand
CCGATAGGCGCGCATGAGAAAGGCAGCCTCGAATACGTCGCCTTCCACCTGCTGGAGCGCGAGTGCCGTCTGCGCCGGAGCATAGAGCGAAGCTTCGCCCATAATCTTGTCGACGAGCAGGCGAAGCTGCCCGGTCACCTGCGTGTTCTCGATCGGCTTTCCGGCATGGCGCCAGCGGTAATATTCCACCAGCTCGAGCGCGTTTTCGATCGCTTCCTGACCGCCTTTGACTGCAACGTAGCCCATAGAAATCCTTCCAGGCGCGCCGGCTCAGAGCGTCCAGCGGACCGATGTCGTTCGAGGAATGCAGGCGACCTGCGGCACGTGCGCGGCCTCACAGCAGAGAACCGTATCGACGCCCATCGGGTGTTCCTGATTCTTTTCCTGCAGTTCGTCCAGCGCCATCGGCGCGATGCCGCTGACCCAAAGGCGCGTCTCGCTCTCGATACCCGGGCCCCGCAGCGTCAGTGCAACGCTGTCCGGAATCGGCTCCGGGGAGAGCTTGCTTACCGAGACGACGACAGTGGCGCCGGTCTCCGGATAAAGAAGGGTGCCCGCCCGCGTCCGCGCAATGGCCTCGGCCGCCCTCGCTCCTTCCGCAAACTGGAAGTCGGCGGCTGTATCGTCCACTTCGCGCGCATTCGTGGTGGAAGCCACATAGGCGGCAACTCCTTCGGCTGCGTGCAGCGCCGAAAAGGAGACGTCTGAATCGAGCAGCGCCAGCGCAACGCAGGCACTCGCCCGGTCGAATCCCGGCGGCGGCGACAAGGGAACGTTTTCCAACGGATTGATCTTTCCGGGCCGCGCCATGCTGTCGAGCAACGCACGGTAATGCGCCTGGGAGTGAAACACCTCGTCGTAGGCAGCTTCCTTCGTCCGGCTCATTCCTGCTCCATCAGCTTGAAATTCACCTGCGTCCGCAGGGTGAGGTTGAACTCGCGGCGCTCCTCTGCAGCTATAGCGGCCCCTTCCGCGGTGAGGAACTGTTCGATCTCCGGCAGACTGCGATCGCGAAGCGCATCGACAACTGCGAGGCAATAGCAGCGCTGCGGCTGGTCACCCATGCAGAGGCCATAACCGGGCCGGCCGTCGACTGTGACCTCACAGTCCGTTGTCAGGGCCTCGCCGAGAAAGAACTCCTGCTTTTCGAGGGAATCCTCCGTGCGCAACATCGTCAGACAGACCGACGGCTGGCGGAGCATCACGATATCGTGCCGCGCCTCCAGTTCCTCCACCAGTCCGCGGAGCCGGTCGAGTGAACATTCGCAGAGTACGTAGTCGGCGTCAACAGCCGCATGATCGATCGGAGGCGTGTCCGTCAGGCTCATTTCTTTTCGCAGTCTAGGACCCGGCTGTTTCATAGTGATGACGATCCGCAAAAAAGTTCGTATACGAAGTTGTTTTGTTTTCGTCATCACCGTGAAACCGCGGGGTCACTAAGCTGGTCGAAGACTACAGTGGCCGAAACGTCCCTTCCGTTCTTCATCTGGAAATATCTGCGTCATTACCGGAAACGGGTCGCGATCGGACTCGGCGCGATCTTCGTTAATGCATTGCTGGGCGCCGGGTTGCCCCTGC
>CAZXCO010000504.1:0-1766 GCA_964639095.1 uncultured Solibacteraceae bacterium | reverse complement strand
TGGACGTCATCGACGATCACCCGCATCAGATCGTCCACTCGCACGGGCTCCGTGGCCAGACCGGCGGGATCGCCTTCCGCTCTTGTGACCTGAATCAGTTCGCCGACCAGCATATTCAGCCGGTCGGCCTCGCGCTCGATTCGTTTGAACGCCGCGTCCGGATCGCCGCCGCCGCGCGCGAGTTCCACCGCGACGCCCAGCCTCGCGAGCGGCGACCGCAGCTCGTGGGAGATATCCTGCAGCAGCCGGCGCTGCGATTTGAGAAGACCCTCGATCCGTTCCGCCATCTGATCGACGGTTCGGCCCAACTGGCCCAGCTCATCGGCGCGGCGGGAGTTGACGCGCGCCGAGAAGTCGCCGCGGCCGAATCTTTCGATGGTCTTCTGCATCCGGCGCAGCGGGGAGGTCAGTTGCCGGGCGAAGGCGTAGCAGAGGATCGCGAAGATGCCGAGCATCCACCAGGTGGAGCTGGGCACCTGCACGGTCCAGCCTTCGCGAACCGGGTAGGTGGCGACAAAATAGTACTTCTTGTCGCGCGAAAGCAGCACGGTGGTAAAGCCGCGGCCGCTGTCGATGCGCAGAAACGGCCAGAACGGAAGGAATCCGCGCTGGTTGCGTCCGGCCTGGGAACGGATCTCCCGCGAGCGGTCGCGGCCGGTCAGCACGTCGTGGCCGTTGGCCCAGGTGAGCGAGGCATCGGCGCCGGTCGCGTCCTTGAGGCGGTTGAGAAAGCGGTTCAGCCCGGTGGCTCCGTCGGTCTCCCAGGCCGCGCGGGCCTCGCGCAGTTCGAAGGTGAAGCGGCTGAATTCGGGTTGCCGGGAACGGACAAAGATACTCGAGACGTAGAAGCTCAGGCTGAAGGTGACCATGACGGTCAGAAGGAACCAGAGAAGGATCTTCGTGAAAAGCGTTCTCATTCGCCTGCTCCTCTCTTCTCGCCTCTTCTCTTCTCGCCTCTTCCGCGGCTCCGGCCGCCGGGACGGCCGCGGCCTGTCAGGCCGCTACGCCCTCTTCCGGCGAACGGACAAACTGATACCCGACTCCCCGCACCGTCTTGATGAGGGGCTTGTCGCCTTCGAGCTTCTTGCGCAGATGGCTGATGTGCATGTCCACCGAGCGATCGAATGGCGTCGCTTTGCGGCCGTATAACTCTTCCATCAGTTCATCGCGGGAAACGACCCGTCCAGCCGAGCGCATTAACGTTTCAAGGATATCGAATTCGAAGGTCGTTACTTCGACGGCGTTGCCGTCGCGCAGGACGTCGCGGGTTCCGGGATCAATGGCGATTCCATTGACCTCGAGGCGTCCGCCCGGGGCGCGCTGCTCGAGGCGGCGCATGATGGCGCGGATGCGGGCCACCAGCTCGCGCGTATTGAACGGCTTGGGGAGATAATCGTCCGCGCCGAGCTCGAGCCCGATAATGCGGTCTTCATCCTCGCCGCGGGCGGTAAGCATCAGAACGGGGAGGCGCATTTCCCGGCGAACCCGCCGCAGGATTTCAAACCCATCCATGCCGGGCAGCATGACATCAAGCACGAGCAGGTCGAAACCGCCATTGAGAGCGGCTGCAAGACCCCGCCGGCCGTCGCTCTGGCATTCGACGCGGAAACCTTCGCGGGTCAGCAGTTCTGTGAGAAGGCTGGAAAGTTCCTCGTCGTCATCCACAATCAGGATGCGCACGAACATGAATCTACCACTACCCCGTCCACTCATGAAGTAAACCTTTGTAAGTGGGTTTTGACACATCCGGAGAGCCGCCGGAAGCC
>CAZXCO010000503.1:0-10511 GCA_964639095.1 uncultured Solibacteraceae bacterium | reverse complement strand
CCGTTCTTCGCAACCGCGGCGGGATTGCCTTTCGCATCCTCAGCGGCCAGCGTTTCTTCGGCTTCTTCTTTTGCCTTCTTGTCTTCAGCGCTCAGCTTCGCGGCGCGTGAACCGGTGTCTTCCTTCGCCAGATCGAGACTGTCGGAAGTCCCTGCGATCGCTTCCTTGAGCGCGATGTCATAGGCGTCGAGATCGGCCGGAGCATTGTCCCGGATCTTCTGCAGTTGCGCCAGAAAGTGCTTTTCCGAACTGGTCACCTCGGCCGCACCCAGCTGGATATCGACGCCGCGCTTCAAAGCGTCGTCGGAAACCGTGTCGATGGCGTCAAGGATGTTGGAATAGTCTTCCAGCAGTTCGCGTGCGGTCAGCGAGCGCCCCTTCTTGTCCTTCTGCAGAAGGCGCTGCAACTGATCGAGGCGCTGCCTGGCGAAAAGCGTGTAAAGCTTGAGCCGGTCGTTCGGAACCTGCGCTTCCCGGACCTTCTCCACTTCGTCGGAAGTCAGAAAGTCCCGTTGAGCAAACAGCGGAATGGCGCTGGCAAACAGCGCGCAAATCAGCAACGGTTTCATTTCTTCCTCTCCATGATGCCTTCGAGCCAGGCATCGTGAATTTCCTGCACTCTGGCGCTGACGCGGGCGATTGTGTCCCGTTCCTCCACATCCATCCGCTGTTCCAGGTCTCTCAGCCGGTTGAGCAGTTCACGGCTGTGCATTTCCGCGTACTTGTACGTGCCGGGATTGCGCCCGGGCGTTTTCCCGCTGGCGATGAACGACGACTGCGCCAATTCGATGCTGGCCTCGACGTTCTTCAACTCCGCCGTGACGCCCTCCATGTTGCCCTTCGCATACTGGGCCTCGGCATTTCTTTCCGCGACGGCCGCGTACTCGATCGCCGCCTTCGCCCGACGATCCGCCCTCGGCTCCGCTTTGACCTGATCGAGCGACGCTGGCGGAGCGGCGAAAAGCAGAAAAAGTGCGAACAGCGAAATCATCTTCGATTCAGCTCATTTTCGATGATACGGATTCTCTGGCGTGCCAGGAATTCCTGATCCGGCATCTTCCCTCCGTCGGTCGCGAGGAACTGCCGGTACGCCTCCATCGCGGGTTTGGGTTGTCTGAGCTTTTCGAGCGAAATGGCGCGGTAATAGAAATCTCCCGGTACTTCTTTCCCCAGTGCCCGGACGTGATTGAGCGCCGCCAGGCCGCCCGCATAATCCTCATTGACCACGAGGACTGCCGCCAGTTCGTTCCATGCCTTTACCGAATCCGGACGAAGCTTCGCGGCTTCGGAGAACTGCTGCGCGGCCGGAACGAATTTGCGCTGGTCGCGGAGTTCGCGCCCGAGGTCCATTCGAAGATCGTAATTGCCGGGGTCCGAAGCTACGGCAAGCTGCAATTGTTCGGTGGCCTTGTCGGGCTGCTTGTTCAGCCGGTAGGCGTCCGCGAGCGCGAGGCGATTGGCGACGGAAGGCGATTGACGGACGGCGGCTTCGAGTCCCGGAATGGCAGCCCCCGAGTTGCCGCTGTCAACCAGAAGCTGATCGAGCCGCTGTTTCGCCGCCGCGTTTTCCGGAAACTCGCGATAAATGGCGATGGCCTCGGGCAGCATATGAGCCTTTTCGTAAGCGGCAGCAAGTTCGAGAAGTCCGTCCTTATATTTCGGATCGAGCGCGGCTGCCGCCCGGAAGTGTTCCGCCGCATCCGGAAGCCGGGATTGATTCAGATCGCAATGCGCAAGCCCCGCCTGCGCCACCGCCGACTTCGGGTCGAGCGCGGCGGCCTCGCGATAATACTGGCCCGCCTGCGCGATATCGCCGGTTTCGAAGAGCGCCTGAGCGTAGAGCAGATTCGCGCGCGCTTCCTTCGGCCGCTGCGTAACCGCGTCCTTCAGAACGGGCACGGCTTCCGCCGCCCTTTTATTGCGCAGCAGAAGCGTGCCGAGATTTGAATCCGCCTGATAAAGACCCGGCTTGAGTTCGAGGGTCCGCCGCAATTCCTGAATGGCTTCGGCATCTTTGCGCTCGAGGCTTAACGCCAGCGCGAGGTTGAAATGAGCGGAAAAATCGCTGGCGTCGGCCTGGACGGCCTGCCGCAGGAGCGCTTCCGCGGCGGCGGGCTGATTGGCGTCAAGAGCCTTGACCCCCTCATCCAAATAGTCGTGTTGTGGGGCGAACAGAAGGAGGGCAACCAGGGCGCACGGAAACGCCATACGCCTATTCTAATGGAGCGCTGCCGGCCAATGCGAACGCGCGGTTCAGCGGGTGGGTGCGAGCCCGGCGGCCGAAAGGCCGATTCCAGCCACCAGCAGAACCAGCATCAGCCCGAGGCGGGCCTTCACTCCGCCGCCTCCGTCCTCCATCTCCCGCCAGAGGAAGATGCCGCACAGCGCCGCGATGACAATCCCGCCCTGAGCCAGTCCGTAGCCGAGAGGCTCGCTGACCGCGGCGGATCCTTCCACCCGGCCGCCAATCAGGGTTGCGATCATCCCGGCGTACCAGAGCACTCCCGCGAGTATTCCGAGCAAATGCCGCTTCAGTTTCACGCGGAAGTAAAGGGCAATGTCGAGGGGCTCACCATCGACCGGAAGATTCATGAAGAACAGGTTGTACACGAAGGTGGAAAAAAGGACGCCGATGGAAAAGAGCGCGCCGATCGAATAAGGTCCGAGTCCGTTTTCACCGGCGCGGCCGAAATGGATCAAAGGAGCGAATGAACCAAGGAAGAGACCACCCGCGATGCCGAGAAGCACACCCTTCCGGCCGGCCCTGCTCTTTTTCGGCTTCCGGCCCTCCTCGATTTCGGCCTTGATTTTTGCCGAGGTTGAAGCGTTGAAGGCGAGAACGTCGAACACGATGGCCGCCGCCACAGCGGCCAGGCCGGCAAAAAGAAACGTTGCGTTGCCGCCCGCATGCAGCGAAAAATTCCAAAGTCCCGCAACTATGAGAGCCGTTCCCATGGCGACGGGAAAAGCGACTGCCATTCCCGCCACGGAGACTGCGCCCATCAGCAGCATGTTCCCCAGATTAAAGATAACCCCGGCCGCCAGCCCGGCTGCGTCCTCCCGTTTGCCGGCCAGACGCAGGTCGTCCATAAGCGAAAAACCGTCGAACCCGAGACTGCCGATGGTTAACGCGAGCACAACCGCGAGCAGCAGCACGCCAATTGCAAAATCGAAATAAAACAGTTCAAAACGCCAGGAATTTCCCGCCGCTTTGAACATATTGGCCCACAGGCCCCAACCCAGCATGCCAATGATGAGAAGGATTAAAACCGCAGCGTGACTGCCGGGAAGGATCATAGCTGGTTCTGGTAGTTACCGTACAACGGGGGTAGCGTGCGGGTCAAGAATACAGGGAGGGATCTCCTTTTCGGAGTAATAGTACAGGCCGTAAAGTAAATTTCTCGAAGCGGCAGGAGCGCACTGCGGATGCTCTCGGAGCCATAGAGGGCGTGCCGAAGCATATGCATCAAATGCCGGAAACGCCGCGAACTGGAACCAGAGGAAGCCGATTCCAGCCAGCGCCGTCGCGCAAGCGAACAGATGCCGGGGTGCGTATTTTGTGAAAATTGCCGCCGCAATTGCCGCAGCGAGCACCCACAACGAAAATTCACCCCACGGAATAGCGGACAAACGGAGATGATGCGAGGCCAGCACGCGCGGCGTCATTTCCCCGAGAAGAGGAAGCGAGGCCAGCAGAATCATCGGCGCGATCAGCGAAAGCGCCGGCCGTTTCGCGCGCGAAAGCCCGATCCCGAAGAGCGCGAAGGTGGCCGGAAGGAGCGGCAGCAGATATCCGTAGAGTTTGTTGACGGAAATCGAGAAAAAGAGAAACCCGAACGCGACCACGGCAGCCAGAATTCTGACCCGGCAATCGGCAAGGAGAAAACGTTTCCCGAAGTTTGCCGGCCGGAAAAGCAACGGGAACCACGGATAAAGCAGCACCAGCAGAGCCGGGAAATAAAACCACCACGGCTGAACGTGCTGCAGCGCGGCCGAATGAAATCGCCCGAACTGCTGTTCGAAAAAGAAGACCCGAATGAACTCAGCGCCGTTCCGCACCGTGCAGAGCACATACCAGGGCAGGGCGCAGATGGAGAAGGCCAGTAATGGACCGGGGCGGAGCCAGTCGCGCAGCCGCTTCCAGCCGGCCGCGAACACAGGCAGAAAGAGCACGATCGGGACGAGACCCTTGGCCAGCATCGCCAGCCCGAGGCAGGCCGCGGCCGGAGTCAACCCGGCGCAGTCACGGCGCGCGATCCATGGAAGCGAAAGCAGCACCGCAGCGGAAAAGAATACGGAGAGAGGCAGGTCCGTCACCGCAACGTGGCTGTACGCCAGCCAGCCCGCGCTGGTGGCCAGCATGGCGGTTGCGTAAGTCGCAGCGCGCCGGTCCCATTCCATGGCGAGGCGCCGCCAGAAGAAGGCCAGGAAGAGCAGACTCAGGATCGCAACCGGCAACCGCGGGGCGAGGTCCGGGCCGAGCCCGAGCCGGAACCCGGCGGCGGTCATCCAGTAGAGCAGCGCGGGCTTCTCAAACCAGGGGCGGCCCCAGAGAAGCGGCGTCACCAGGTCGCCTGTCGCCGCCATGGCCCGGCCCACCGCGGCGTAGCGGGGCTCATCGGGCCCGTACATGCCCATGCCGGTGAGATCGGCGAGATACAGGGCGCAGACAATTCCCAAAGCCAGCAGCAGGAAAAAGCGGCGCAGAGCAGGAGGGTACGTCAATAGACGATTATGAAGGACGGACGCGCCGGAGGGAGCGCCGGCCACGCTAAGATCGGAATTGTTGCGCATCATCGTCGCGATCCTCCTCCTTTCTGCTTTTCTGCAAGCTCAGCCCGTCCACACGCCGGGTTCTCACCGGCTCGTGATCATTGCCGTTGCCGGGCTCGACGCACGGTTCCTCGCCGAATCTCCCGCGCGCGTGAAGGCGCCGCACATCCGCGGACTGATGCGAAGCGGCGCTTCTGCCAGCGGCGTCGTCGGCGTGGCGCCTTCCGATACGTGGCCTTCCGGGATTTCGCTGGTCACGGGCGTGAAGCCCGCCGATTCCGGCAACGCGACGCCGCTCTGGCGCGCGGCCTCGCAAAACGGACTCAAAACCGCGGCTGTCGACTGGCCCGGCACAACCGGTGCGGAGATCGCCTTCAATTTCCCGGCGGCGTCTGAAGACCGGCGCAACACGGAGGTGCTGTTCGACGACGTTGCGGAGAAATCTTCGCCACCGGGCATCGTCGATCGCATCGAGAAGGCATCGCCCGGATTTCAGAAAGAACTCTGGGATGACCGGTCGGCCGCCCAGGCGGCCGCGTACCTGCTGCGGGTCGAGAAGCCGGATCTCCTGCTGGTGCAGTTGACCGATCTGGACTCGGAACAGCGGGAGACCGGCGCGCTCAGCAGTTATTCCCGCGACACGCTGGAAAATGAGGACGATCTGATCGGCCAGATCCTCGCCGCCGGTCCCACAGGAACGATCGTGGCGCTGGTTTCGGGGCACGGATTCGAGAACGAAAATTACATCGTGCGACCTCGCGTCCTTCTGCGGCAGGGCCGCCAGCGGGCGGCGGACGTTCCGGTCGAAGTCGTGGACGGCCTGATCGGCGCCACCGATCCCGCTGCGGCGGAAACCATCCGCAGCCTGATGAAGGACGGCCATCGCCACGGCCTGGCGCGCGAGGTGCCGATGGCCGAGGTCCGGGCCAGGGCTTCCGCGCAGCAGACCGCGCGGTGGACGGCGGCGTTCGACACGCCGGCGAATTATGTGGCGAGCGACGAGGATCGCGGCCCCGCCCTCGGGCACGGCAGTCATCTGGGAGTCAGCGGGCTCTGGCCCACGCGGCCGGGATACCGGTCGGTTTTTGTGATCTCCGGCGAGGGCATCGGAGTACGGAAACTCGGCGAGATCGATTTGCTGCAGATCGCGCCCACTCTCGCGGATGCGATCGGCGTGAGACTGCCACAGGCGAAGGAACGATCGCTCTGGCCCGCGATCGGGCAATAAACAATTAGATTCCCGGCTCGATTTCTCCAATCCGAATTTCACGACGAAAGCCGCGCCAGCTCAGCAAGATCGAGGCGGCCGGTGTAAATCGCCATGCCGACCGCGGCATGGATCCCCATGCTGTCGAGCGCGCGGATATCGTCGAGTGTGGTGATGCCGCCGGCGGCCGTGATTTCATGGCTTGTGGCGGCGCGCAGACGGCGGAACCACTCCAGGTCGGTCCCCTGCATCATGCCTTCCTTGTCCACATAGGTGCAGAGGAACCCCGAGCAGTAGGGCTCGAGCTGGCGAATCACTTCTTCCGCGGTAAAGCGCGTAGCCTCCTGCCAGCCTTTCACCACGATGCGGCCGCCTTTCGAGTCGAGCGCCAGCACGATGCGGTCGCGGCCAAAGGCATTCGCCAGCGATTCGAGGAACGCGTAGTTGGGACCGTTGGCGCCGAAAGCCGACGTGCCCACGATCACCCTGCGGGCCCCCTGTGCGAGCAGTGTCCCGGCGCGCTCCAGCGTTCTGACGCCGCCGCCGACGCGTGTCACGGCTTTCGAAGCCAGCATCTCGACCAGCGCATCGTTGGCGCCCCGGCCCATGGCGGCGTCGAGATCGATCACCTGAATCTGCGGAAAGGGGGCGAAGCGCCGCAGCATCTCCTCGGGACTGTCGCCTTCGAGGGCCTTCTCGCGGCCCTGCACAAGCTGGACGACCTTGCCGTCCATCAGATCGATACATGGAAGGATCATTGCGTGTTCCTGACCGGTATGCCGGCGCGATGGAGGATTTCCTTCAGACCGCCGACCGTCCAGGCGCCGTAATGGAAAATGGAGGCCGCCAGCGCGGCGTCGGCTTCGCCCTCCGTAAGGACTTCCGCGAAGTGCTCCGGCTTCCCCGCCCCGCCCGAAGCGATCACGGGAATATGCGTGGCGCGCGAGACGGCGCGTGTGAGTGCGCAGTCGAAGCCGGTCTGAACGCCGTCGGTATCCATGGACGTAAGCAGAATTTCGCCCGCGCCGAGAGCTTCGCCGCGCGCAGCCCACTCGACCGCGTCGATGCCTTCGTCGTCTCGGCCGCCGCGCGTATAAACGTGCCATTTGTCCGGTCCGTGGCGCCGGGCGTCGATTGCCAGAATCACCGCCTGCGCGCCGAATTCGAGGCTCAGCTCCGAAATCAATTCGGGCCGGCGGACGGCAGCCGTGTTGATGGAAACCTTGTCGGCGCCGGACATCAGGATCCGCCGGGCGTCAGCGACTGAACGAATGCCGCCGCCGACCGTCAGCGGAATAAAAACCTTGCGGGCAGTGCGGGCGACGACGTCGGCCATGATGTCACGGGCGTCGCTCGATGCCGTGATATCGAGGAAGACAAGTTCGTCCGCGCCTTGCTGGTTATAGCGCTCGGCCAGCTCGACCGGATCGCCGGCGTCGCGCAGGTTCACGAAGTTGACTCCCTTGACGACGCGCCCCGCCGTGACATCGAGGCATGGAATGATGCGCCGGGCTAACATGCGATTCCGCTCATTTCAATTCGACAAAGTTCCGGACGATCGCGAGCCCGAGCGGCCCGGATTTCTCCGGATGGCATTGCACGCCAAAGACATTGCCTGATTCGAGCACGGCCGTGTAGGGCAGCGTGTAGGTGCAGGTGGCGGAGGTCTGTTCGACCACCGGAACGTAATAGCTGTGCGCGAAGTACACGTAAGGATTCGCCGGGAGTCCTGCAAGCAGCCGCGCCGGGCGAAGCGGCTCCAACTGGTTCCATCCCATGTGGGGAACGCGCGCGGAGCAGCTGAAACGCTTCACCTGGCCGGGAAAGATGCCGAGTCCGCGCTGCTCGGGCGCCTCTTCACTGGAATCGAAGAGCCCCTGCAGCCCGAGGCAGATGCCGAGAAACGGTACGCCAGCGCGAATGCGGCGGGTGAGCGCATCGCGGACATCCATTTCGTCGAGCGCGCGCAGCATCTGGCCGAAGTGGCCGACGCCCGGCAGAACGATCTTTTCGGCGCGTTCGAGGCCCGCCGCATCGCGCACCAGTTCGTACGCGGCGCCAATCTCATCGAGCGTGTTCTGCACCGAACGAAGATTGCCCGCTCCGTAGTCGAAGATCGCAATCATAGAAGGCCCTTGGTGGAGGGAAGCTGGTCTTTGAGACGCGCATCCGTCGAACAGGCGTAGCGCATGGCGCGCGCCCAGCATTTGAAGATGGCTTCGATCTTGTGATGATTCGAACGGCCGTAGAGCACTTTGGCATGCAGGTTCGCGCCGGCATGATGGACGAAGCCGCCGAAAAAGTCCTCGACCAGTTCCGTCTGGAGATCGCCGACGAGGCGCACACGAACCAGGTCCTTGTAAACCAGTGCCGGGCGTCCGCCGAGATCGACTGCGACAACGGCGAGGGTCTCATCCATCGGGAGCACGAAATAACCGGCGCGGTTGATGCCCTTGCGGTCGCCCAGAGCCTGCGAGAAAAGCTGCCCGATGACGATGCCCGTGTCTTCCACGGTGTGATGCTGATCCACGTCGAGGTCGCCTTTCGCGTTCAGCGTGAGATCGAAGCCGCCATGCTTCGTGAACAGTTCGAGCATGTGGTCGAGAAAACGGATGCCGGTCGAGATCTCATAGCGGCCACGCCCTTCAATCCGGAGTTCGCCGGAGATCTGCGTTTCTTTCGTGTCGCGCCGGATTGTGGCCGTTCGGCCAGCCGATCGGGTCGTTTTCATGCGATCGCCGCCTCCAGCGAATTGATGTCGTCGAGAACGGCGAGCGCGCCCTCAGCCCGGAGCAGGCGAACCAGATCGTCGTAGCGCGGGTTGGATTTCGACGCGATGCCGATGAAGGGAATGCGCGCCGCGCTGGAGGCGCGAGCGTCGTCGACCGTGTCGCCGATGTACCAGCACTTCCCGTGTGCGAGCGAAGCGCAGATTTTGTGCAGCCCCTCGGGGTCGGGCTTGCTGCGTGTGACGTCGTCCGAGCCGATGACCGGATCGAAGCGGCCGGGGAGGAATCGGTCCAGCGTCACGTTCGCTTCCCACCGCAGTCGGCCAGTGAAGACGGCCAGGTGATGGCGTTCGCCCAGACGGTCGAACAATCCCTCGCCGGCCAGCCATTTTTCCCGCAGAATCAGGCCGTCGGACTTCTCGCCCTGAAAGAGCATTTGAAAATGAGCGACGACCTCATCGTACGGCGTGTCGCCGCCGTACTCCTGGATCAACTGCGTCGAGAGCTTCCAGTCGTCGTTCCAGCCGCCGCGATTTTTCCAGTCCTGGATTTCTTCGTGCGACGGCTCACAGCCGGTGAAATGCTTCACTGTGGCCTGGATTGTGGCCCGGTAGGATTCATTGACGTCGACGAGGACGCCATCCATGTCGAATATCAGCAGGTCCTTCACCAGATTTTCTCCAGTTCGTCGAGGACGGCCTGCGCCTGCAGGCGCGTGCCGGCGGTGATGCGCACCCCGCCGGGAATTTCATAACTGCGGTCGCGTACGAGGATGGCCTTGTCACGCAAGGCGTCGCGGACCTCGATGGCGCGATCGCCGAAATAACCGAGGACGAAATTGGCGGAGCTCGCCACGTACTCGATGCCGAGTTTTTCCAGTCCGGCGCACAGCAGTTCGCGGGCGGCGAGCGCTTCGGCAACATAGGCGGCGACGAATTCCGTATCCTGCACGGCGGCTTCGGCGGCCAGCGCGGCCAGCATGTTCACGCTGTAGGGCGACTGCGCCTTGTGGAGAAACGCGACGTTCGCGGCATGCGAGAAAAGGCAGCCCATGCGCATGGCCGCCATGCCGTAAACCTTGGAAAAAGTCCGGCTGACGAAAAGGTTGGGGTAATCGTTCAGAAGCGGCAGGGCGGTGATGCCGCAGAACTCGAAATAGGCTTCGTCGATGAGAACGGCTGCCTCCCCGGCGCGTTCGAGAATTCGCCGGATCGCAGCAACGCCGGTAGCTGTCCCCGTGGGGTTGTTGGGGTTCGAGATCAGAACGGCGCGCGTGGCGGGCGAGATGGAATCGAGCAATTCCTCCAGAGGGAATGCGAGCGTACGCGGAGTGTAGTCGATCTCCTTGATGCGCGCGCCGGCGACCTCCGAATAGAAGCGGTACATGGCGTAAGACGGACGCAGGATGACAACCTCGTCTTCATCGTCAACGTATGTGTTGATGAGCACCTGAATGGCTTCGTCGGTGCCGTTCGTGAGAAGCAGTTCGTCGGGCGAAACCTTGAAAAATGCCGCGAGGGCCGGCCGCACCCGCGTGTATTCCGGATAGATGCTGAGCTGCTGCTCACACAGACGGCTGGTCAGGAACTCAACGACGCGCGGCGAGCAGCCCACGGTGTTCTCATTGAAATCGAGACGCATTTTCCCCGCGCGCCCGCTGCTGGGAGGCGAGTAGGGCGCCATCTCCTCGACGGCTTTGCGGGGTTTCGGGTTCAAAGTCGCACCTCCACGGAGCGGGCGTGAGCTTCGAGTCCTTCGGCGCGCGCGAGCGTGGTGATGGAACGTGCGAGTTTCGCGAGCGC
>CAZXCO010000502.1:0-10575 GCA_964639095.1 uncultured Solibacteraceae bacterium | reverse complement strand
CCGGCAGATGCCATCGCACTGGGGTCACAAGGCGCTCAACATCGTGAGCCAGTCGAGCCCCACTGGCACCCAGTTCCTCACCGCGGTCGGCAGTGCCGAAGCGTGGCTCCGGTACGATCGCATCCCCAACATGCCCGACCGCGAGAACGCTATCCACGGCGACGAGATTAGTTACGTCTCCGCCGGGGACGGCACCACCAGCGAGGGTGAGTTCTGGGAAGCGCTCAACACGGCCAGCAACCTGAAGTTACCCGTGCTCTTTCTGATCGAGGACAACGGGTACGCCATTTCGGTCCCGGTGGAATACCAGACGCCGGGCGGGTCGATCTCGAAGCTGCTCGCCGGTTTCCCGGACCTGCTCACGATCGAAGTGGACGGCACGGACTTTATCTCCTCCTACAAGGCCATGAGCGCCGCCGCGGCGTGGTGCCGCGCGAAGCACGGCCCGGCCCTGGTACACGCCCACTGCATCCGGCCTTATTCCCACTCGAACAGCGAAGACGAGCGATCCTACAAGCCGAAGCACGAGCGGGAGGCGGAAGCGGCGCGCGATCCCCTGACCACCTTTCCGGCGTTTCTGGTCGAAGAAGGAGTGGTCACCGCCGAGGAACTCGCGGAAATTATCCGCGAGGTCAACGTCGGAATTCTCGAAGACACGCACAACACATTGAAATCGCCGTCGCCCGATCCCGCGACCGCGCTGCGGCACCTCTACTCGGACAAGATCGACCCGACGTCTTCGCAGTTCGAAGCAACGCCCCAGCCGCAGGGCGAGCCGAAGATCATGGTGGATCTTCTCAACGCGACCATCGAGGAAGAGATGCGCCGCGATCCGCGGGTCATCGTGTTTGGCGAAGACGTGGCCGACTGCAGCCGCGAGGACAATCTGGGCGAGGTCAAAGGCAAGGGCGGCGTCTTCGGCATCACTGCCGGGCTGCAGAGGGAGTTCGGACCGAAGCGCGTCTACAACTCCCCGATCGCGGAGGCTTCCATTGTGGGCCGCGCGATTGGTATGGCGACCGTCGGGCTGAAACCCATCGCCGAAATTCAGTTCTTCGACTACATCTGGCCGGCCATGATGCAGATTCGCGATGAGTTGGCATCGATGCGCTGGCGGTCCAACGGGCACTTCTCGGCGCCCCTGGTTCTGCGGGTCCCCATCGGCGGCTACCTGGCTGGTGGCGCGATCTATCACAGCCAGTGCGGTGAGGTCACCTTCACCCACCTGCCCGGGCTGCGCGTGGTCTTCCCCTCCAATGCGGAAGACGCGTGCGGGCTGCTCCGGACCGCGATCCGGTGCGATGACCCCGTGCTGTTTCTCGAACACAAGAAGCTTTACCGGGAGATGTATAATCGCGCCCCGCATCCCGGTCCCGATTTCACCATTCCGTTCGGGAAGGCGAAGGTGGTCAAGCCGGGCCAGTCGCTCAGCATCGTGACCTACGGCGCGCTGGTGCAGAAATCGCTTCTGGCCGCTCAGGAAATCGAGCGCCGGACGCCAGCAGTCAGCATTGAAGTCATCGACCTTCGAACTGTAGCGCCCTACGACTGGGAGGCGATCCGTGCGAGCGTCGAAAAGACGAGCCGCGTCATCGTTGCCCACGAAGATACGCTCAGCTTCGGCTTCGGCGCCGAAATCGCGGCGCGCATCGCCGACGAGTTGTTCACGCATCTCGACGCACCGGTGAAGCGGGTCGCCGCCATGGACACGTGGGTCGGTTACCACCCGCGCCTGGAAGCCGAAATTCTGCCCCAAACCGAGGATCTGGTGCAGACGATCGATCAACTGCTGACCTTCTGAAGTCGTCCGAATTCATCGTCGGAAAAGCGGAGAGGACCGGGTCCCGATTTTTCGCAGATATTTGCGATAGAATTTCCGATTACAATCTGCACCGACGAGGTAATTCCGATGCGCGTCCTCAATCAAGCGGCGGGACTCACTCTTATGGCCTGGACTCTGGCGGCATCCGCCATGGGCCAGCAGCGGGGTCCGGTCAACGACCTGATGCTCAAAAATGCCGGCAAAACCGGTACGGAATGGCTTTCCTACGGTCTGACTCCCGGCGAGACGCGATACAGTCCGTTGAATCAGATCAACAGTTCCAACATCAGCCGGCTGGGCCTCGCCTGGTCTTATGACATCGGCAGCGGCGGCGGGAATCAGGAAGCCACTCCTCTGGTCTGGAACGGCACGATCTACAGCATCACCAACTGGAGCATCGTCTACGCCGTCGACGCCCGTACGGGAAAGGAAAAATGGCGCTGGGACCCCGAAGTAAATGAGGCCGCGGTGCGGCCCAAGCTCTGCTGCGGGGTGGTCAATCGGGGACTCGCTCTTTACAACGGAAAGATTATCGCCCCCATCGTCGATGGAAGGCTCGACGCTCTGGACGCCGAGACCGGCAAGGTCGCATGGGAGTCCCGCGTGGCCTTCTCGCAGGACAACTACACGATTACGATGGCGCCCCGCATTGCCAAAGGCAAAGTGATCGTAGGCGTTTCCGGCGCCGAATATCCCGTCCGGGGATTCTTTTCCGCCTTCGACGCGGATACGGGCCGCCTCGCGTGGAAGTTTTATACCGTTCCCGGCGATCCCTCCAAACCGCTCGAAAAGGAAGCCATAAACGAAAAGGAGGCCATGAAGAAGGCGGCGTCCACCTGGTCCGGCGAATGGTGGAAGCTGGGCGGCGGCGCGACCGTCTGGGATGGCATGGCGTACGACCCGGAAACGAATCTCCTGTACGTCGGTACAGGCAATGCCGGGCCATGGCCCGAGGAAGTGCGCGGCCAGAAGCCGGGTGACGGAAAGGACAATCTGTACGCGGCCTCGATTCTGGCGGTGAACCCCGACACAGGCGCTCTGAAGTGGTATTTCCAGATGGTTCCGGGCGACGAATGGGACTACGACAGCGTGCAGCAGTTGATGCTGGCCGACGTCACCATAAAGGGTCAGCCGCGCAAAGTCATCATGCAGGCCAATAAAAACGGCTTCTATTATGTGATCGACCGCGTCACAGGCAAGTTCATTTCCGGGCAGCCGTTTGTGCAGGTGAACTGGGCGAAAGGGCTGAACGAAGCGACCGGGCGGCCGATCGTCAACCCCGAGGCCCACTACACGAGCAACACCGTCGCGATCTCCCCCGGACCGGGCGGAGCGCACAACTGGTCGCCGATGTCCTACAACCCCACTACGGGCCTGGTCTACATCCCCTCGACGATCACCAACAGCTTCAATTACTCGGCGGACCAGAAGTTCGAATACAAGCCCGGGCGTCAGAATCTCGGCATCGCGTCGTTGTTGGGTGCGAATGCCTCGGCGGCAGACCGGCCCAAGCCCATCCGCCCGCCGGAAACCGGGCCCAAACCGCTTGAAGGCCAGAGAGGCGCCCTCGTCGCCTGGGATCCGGCCACCCAGACGGAAAAGTGGATCGCTCCCGGCGGCGGCAGTATTGGCGGCGGCACCGTTACGACCGCCGGCAATCTGGTTTTCCAGGTGATTCCGGACGGCCGGCTGATAGCTTACAGCGCCGACAAGGGCGAAAAGCTGCTGGAGATTCAGACCGGGCTGCGCGGAGGGATGGGACCGCCCATCACCTGGGAACTCGATGGAAAACAGTACGTTACAGTTGCCGGCGGAACCGGTCAGGTGCGCGTCGCGGGCCCGGGAACGCCCGTAACGACGACGACCCGGCCCGCTGCCCCGGCGCCTGCGAACGACGGAATCCATGTTCAGGCCGAGGCGACTCCCGCAGCGGCTCCCGCGCCTCCGCCGCCGGGACGCGCCAGCGGCCCGACCGCGATGCCGAAAATGCTCACGTTCGTGCTGGACGGCAAACTGCCTCTTCCGCTTTCCGAAACAGAAAAGAAGACCGAAGCGGCAAAATAGCACGACCGGGGAGGGTCCGGGCAGCGCGTCGATTACGCCGCGAGCCACGGTGTGGCGCGCCCTGCCAGGCTGTCGTACCCGCCGCTTTCTTCCCCGCGTCCACGTATAATAGTAGTGGTTCCAAAGAATTCGAGGTCCGGACACTTGTCGATTCGCACTTTTCTTCGCCTTTTTGCCCACGTGCAACTACTCCCGATCCTGGAAAGCGGTGAGGAGACGCTCGTCGGCGGCCAGGCGGTCATGGAAGGGGTGATGATGCGCGCCCCGCACAGCTACTGTGTTGCGGTCCGCAAGGCGACCGGTGAAATCGTCACGGAAGAGATGCCGGTGCCGCGGATGTCCGAGAAGCACAAGTTGCTCAAATATCCGCTTCTGCGCGGTCTCGGAACGCTCGGCCAGGCCATGATGCTCGGCCTCAAGGCTCTCAAGTTCTCGACCAATGCCGCCCTCGACGATGGGTCGTCGGAAAAGCCCACGGAAGTTCCGCAGTGGATGATGGCGGTGCAGTTGATCTTTTCCCTGGTTTTCTTCCTCGCGGTATACAAGCTCCTTCCTCTCAAACTGACCGAATATCTCAGCAACTGGGAGCCGTCGCTGAAAGGGCAGTTCGCGTTCAACCTGGTTGACGGCGTGATTCGTCTGGCGATCTTCGTCGGTTTCCTGCTCCTGCTGTCGCGGGCGAAGGATATCCGCCGCATTTTTGAGTTTCACGGCGCCGAGCACAAAGTCGTTTTCAATTTCGAATCCGGCCAACCGGTCAACGTCGAAAACGCGCAGAAGTTCGTGACGTGGCATCCCCGCTGCGGCACCAGCTTCATGTTCGTCATCATGCTGATTTCGATGCTGGTCTACATGGTCATTCCGGCTCCGACCTTTACGGCGAAGCTGGTCGAGCGGATCGTTCTGCTGCCCTTCATCATCGGCCTCAGCTATGAGCTCATCCGGTTTGCAGCCAAGCGGCGCGGCTCCTTTCTCGCTCTCATGACAGCTCCGGGCCTCTGGACCCAGCGCATCACGACCCAGCCGCCGTCGGACGAGCAGGCAGCCGTGGCCATTCGCGCTCTTGAAGGCGCCATGGCGCTCGAAGAGAGGCAGGGCGGCGAGCTTGTGATCGCCTGACCCGCGCCCCTGAAACAGACGTCATGCAATACGCGCACAAACTTGATCAGCTCGAAAAGCACTTCGAGGAGTTGACCGCCCAGATGGCGGATCCCACCGTCATTGCCGACGGCGAGCAGTACCGGAAAATTTCCAAGGCGCACAGCGATCTCTCCGAGGTTGTCGCCAAGTACCGTGAATATCGTGAGACCTCGGGGCAGTTGCAGCAGGCCAAAGCCATGCTGGACGAATCGGATCCGGATATGCGCGAGCTCGCGACGCTCGAAGTGGAGCGGCTTGAGCCGATCCTGGCGCAGATGGAGGAAGACATCAAAGTCCTCCTCCTGCCGAAAGACCCTCTGGACGACAAGGACGTGGTGCTCGAGATCCGCGCCGGCACCGGAGGAGACGAGGCGAGCCTCTTCGCCGCCGAAATCTTCCGCATGTATATGCGCTACGCGGAAACGCAGCGATGGAAAGTGGAAGTCACGTCGAGCAGCGAATCCTCCGTCGGCGGCCTCAAGGAAGTTCTGGCGCTCATCAGCGGCAACGAGGTTTACAGCAAGCTGAAGTACGAGAGCGGCGTGCACCGGGTGCAGCGCGTGCCGGCGACCGAGCAGCAGGGGCGCGTTCATACGTCCGCTGTCACTGTCGCCGTGCTTCCCGAAGCCGATGAAGTCGAAGTCAAGGTTGAAGAGAAGGATATCCGCATCGACACATTCTGCTCTTCCGGGCCTGGCGGCCAGTCCGTCAATACGACGTATTCGGCGGTACGCATCACCCATCTTCCGACCGGCCTGATCGTTTCCTGCCAGGACGAGAAATCGCAGATCAAGAACCGCGCGAAAGCCATGCGCGTGCTGCGTTCCCGGCTCTATGAAATGGAGCTCGAAAAGCAGCAGGCCGCCATCGGCGCCGAGCGCCGCACCATGGTAGGCACGGGAGATCGCAGCGAAAAAATCCGCACCTATAATTTCCCGCAGAACCGCCTGACAGACCATCGCATCGGCCTCACCCTCCACCAGCTCGACCTGGTGATGGATGGCAAGCTCGATCAGATTTTCGACGCGCTGAGCGCGCACTACCAGGCGGAAAGACTCCAAAAAGAAGGCGCTGCCGCTTAAATTCTTTCGCGAGGCGCCAGAGGACGCCCGATGACCATCCGGACCGCTCTCGAGCAAGGATCGGAATTGCTGCGCCGCGACGGAATCCCGGAGCCGCGCCTCACCGCCGAAGTCCTGCTGGGCCACGCCGTCCACCACGACCGGACCTGGTTTTTCGCCCATCCCGAACAGGAACTGCGCGAAGTCGAATGGCTGCACTATGGCCGGTATCTCAATGAACGCCTGAAAGGCAAGCCGACCCAGTACATCACGAAGCGGCAGGAATTCTACGGCCGGGAATTCCGCCTCTCTCCGGACGTGCTGATTCCCCGCCCCGAAACGGAACTGCTCATCGAGACCGTACTCGAGCTCAAACCCGCGCCGGGCGTCATCATCGATGTCGGAACCGGCTCGGGCATCATCGCAGTGACGCTGGGGCTGGAGCTTTCGCGGCCGGTCCTCGCCACCGATCTCTCCCAGGAGGCCTGCCGCGTGGCCCAGGCGAATGCGCGGCGGCTCGGCGCGGACGTGCAGGTTCTCCAAGCCGATCTGCTCGAACCTCTTGGCGACGGCGTCGCGGATTTCGTGGTTTCGAACCCGCCCTACGTTCCGCTTTCCGATCGGGCTCTACTGCAGCGCGAGGTGCGCGACTGGGAGCCCTCTCTCGCGCTCTTCGGAGGGCCGTCGGGAACGGCGGTCTACGAGCGGCTGATTCCTGAAGCCGGGCGCGTCCTCAAACCCGGAGGCGTTCTCGCGCTCGAGCTGGGCTTCGGCCAGGCGGAGGCCGTTTCCAGCCTTGTGGCGGCCTGGCGCAGCCTGCGAGTCTTTCCCGATCTCGCCGGCATTCCGCGTGTGCTGGTCTGCGTGAAACCGTGAGCGGTCCATGATCCCCACGATTTTCCACGTAGACATGGACGCGTTCTTCGTTTCCGTGGAAGAGCTCTTCGACCCGTCCCTCAAGGGCAAGGCGGTTGTGGTCGGCGGCAAGAGCGATGAGCGCGGCGTAGTCTCCGCCGCATCCTACGAGGCGCGAAAATTCGGCGTCCATTCCGCGCTGCCTCTGCGCACCGCATACAAGCTCTGTCCCCACGCAATCTTCGTTGAAGGGCATCCGGAACGCTATCGCGAATACTCCGGGCGCATCTTCGAAATTCTGCGCCGCTTCTCGCCCCTCGTGGAAATGGCCTCCGTCGATGAGGCTTATCTCGATATGACGGGCACCGAGCGCCTGCACGGCCCTGCTTTGCGGGCCGCCCACGCACTCCACGAGACCATCAAACAGGAAACGCTGCTCAACTGCTCGATCGGCATCGCGACGTCGCGGCTCGTGGCCAAGATTTCCTCCGATCAGGCCAAGCCCAACGGCGTCCTGCGTGTGCTCCCGGGAGTCGAAGCGCGTTTTCTCGCACCGCTGGAAGTGCGCAAGGCGCCCGGAGTCGGCAAGGTGATGGAGAAGAATCTCCACGCGCTCGGCATTCGCCGGATCGGCGATCTGGCAGCGCTCGATGAGCAGGTCCTCGAAAACCGGTTCGGAAAGTGGGGGCTCGCTCTGGCTGGCAAAGCGCACGGACTCGACGCCGGCGGCTGGTTCGATTCCGCTATCGGCGAGCGCGGCGACCCGAAGTCGATCAGCCACGAGCACACGTTCAACAACGATACGAAGGATGCCGGGCAGCTCGAAGCCACCCTCGCGCATCTGGCCGAAAAAGTCGGGCGGCGCCTGCGCGAGCACGAGCTCCACGCGCGGACTCTGCAGTTGAAGCTGCGCTACTCGGATTTCAGCACGATCACGCGCGCATACACATTCTCCTCGCCGACGCAGCTCGATATCGATCTCGTCGAACAGTCGCGCAATCTTCTCCGCAGTAACTGGGACAGCCGGCGCCCGGTCCGCCTGCTCGGGGTCCAGACCTCCGGTTTCGAGCACGACTCCGGCCAGCTCGATCTCATGGACGGCGGACGGTCAGAACGCTGGCGACAGGCTCTCCAGGCCGCCGACCGTCTGCGCGACCGTTTCGGCGAATCGGCAGTTGCGCTGGGATCGGGCATGCGCGGACGCTACCGCGAGCGCGTTCAGGAAAATCCGGCCGCGCTCCCCGGCAAAGAGCCTCGCCGCAAATAAAAAAGCGGGGGCTTGACGCGCACTCGCCGGCATGTTAATTTACACGCAGCCTGTTAATTTTTACGCATAACGGCAACGGGAACATGACAGAAAATCTTTCGCGGCGCGAACGCCAGATCATGGACATCCTTTTTTCGCTGGGACGCGCCAGCGGCCCCGAAATTCAGGAGAAGCTGCCGGATCAGCCGAGTTATTCGGCCGTCCGCACCATCCTGCGCGTACTGGAGCGCAAAGGCCACATCCGGCATGTCGAGGAAGGCATGCGGTACGTCTACCTTCCCGTCGTGACGCGCGAAAAGGCAAAGAAATCCGCCATTGAGCGCCTGGTTGCCACTTTTTTCGACGGCTCCATGAAAGCGGCGGCCGCCGCCTTCCTCGATCCGTCCACTGCCCGGTTATCGAAAGAAGATCTGGAAGATCTGGAACGTATGATTCGCAAGGCGCGAAAGGAGAAATCGTAATGCCGCTGCTGATCGCGAAAGTCACAGTGCTCTTTCTGGCCGCTCTGGCGGTCCTTCCGCTGATGCGCCGGGCCGCGGCGTCACTGCGCCATCTGGTTTGCGTGTGCGCTTTCGCAGGCTCCCTGATCCTGCCCCTCACGCTGCTCTTTCCGGCCCGCACCTTCGCCATTCGCCTGCCCGCGATCGATGCCGCAGCCGCTTCGGTGGCGATTCCTCAGACCGGCCGCTGGCCTCTGGTCAGCATGATCTTCGGATTCTGGGCGCTCGGCTGCGGCATCCTGATTCTGCGGCTCGCGATCGGCCACTGGCGCATTTCACGGCTGATCCGCTCGGCGGCATGCACCGGGCCGGACCGCGTGTGCTTCGCCGGCGTCAACGGACCGCTGGCCGCGGGTCTCGTCCGCCCGGTCATCCTGATGCCGCGATCCTCCGCGGAATGGCCCGAATGGCAGTTCGAAGCGGCGATTCGCCATGAGCGCATGCACCTGCGCCGGAAGGACCTGTGGGCGAATCTCGCCGCGCATCTCGCCTGCGCGCTCTGGTGGTTTCATCCGCTGGCCTGGCTCCTGCTCCGGAATCTCCGCGACCAGCAGGAGGCAGCCTGTGACGACGCGATCCTTGCGGCCGGTCTCGAACCGGCAACATATGCCGAGGCCCTTCTGGGAGTGGCCCGAACTTCCACTTCCAACCTTCTCCCGGGGTGTTCCATGACAACGCAGATGAACCTGAAGAACAGACTCCTGCGCCTGCTGGATGGCAGCACGGTGCGAACCACGTCACGCTCCAACCTTTTGCGCACGGCCATCCTGTTCGCCGGCGCCTTTGCCGCGATCGCGGTCCTGAGCCCGTCGGGCAACGCTCAATCCGGGCGCGTGTATAAAGTCGGGGGCGACGTGACGTCGCCGCGGATCCTCTACCGTGTCGATCCCGATTACACCGAAGAGGCGCGTCAGGAAAAAATCAGCGGCACCGTAACGCTCGCCATGGTGATCGGAACGGATGGTCTGGCCCACGATATTAACGTGCAAAGAGGCCTCGAAGCCGGCCTGGACCGGAACGCCGCGCTGGCCGTGGCGAAGTGGCACTTCGCGCCCGGCACGCTTCGGGGCGAACCGGTTGCCGTCCGGGCCATTATCGAGGTCAATTTCCGGTTGAAGTGACCGTTTTCGTGCGATGCTGAAGCTGAATGAGAGAGCCGCAGGTGGTGGAAGCCGAACTCGTCGAGATCGCCGCCCTGGCGGATGATGAAACCCGCTTTAACCGGATCGTTGTCTGGTGCGCGACCCATCCGGATGAAATACCGCTGGCCATTCATCTTCTGCTGGGAAGCAAAATCGAGCCGACGCAGAAAGAGTGACCGGATCGTGCGGGCGCGCTGCCGCGGCTCCGGCTGTTAGAATGAAGACAGCCCGTCGCCTGCTCCCCAATCCATGAAGGTCGGTTTCGTCAGCCTCGGCTGTCCCAAGAATCTCGTCGATAGCGAAGTCATGATGGGACAGCTGGCGTCCCGCGGCCATGAGCTGACGGCGCAGCCGGACCAGGCCGACGTCCTGGTGGTCAACACCTGCAGTTTCATCGCTCCGGCCAAGAAGGAATCCATCGACACGATTCTCGAAATGGCCGAATACAAGAAAATCGGCCGGGCGCAAAGACTCGTCGTGGCGGGATGCCTCGTCGAGCGTTATCGCGGCGAAATCCGGAAGGACCTGCCGGAAGTCGACGCCGTCATCGGGACCAACGAAATCGACAGCATCGTGGCGGTCTGCGAAGGGATCGACAGCCCGGCCGCCGACGCGGCGCCCTATCTTTATCACGACCTGACGCCGCGCGTTCTCTCCACGCCGCGGCATTTCGCCTATCTCAAAATTGCCGAGGGCTGCGACCACCCCTGCACGTTCTGTGTGA
>CAZXCO010000501.1:0-7552 GCA_964639095.1 uncultured Solibacteraceae bacterium | reverse complement strand
GGTAAATGCCGTCGCCGGCGTCTGGTTCGATGCGATCCGCAGAAGCAACTCGGGGGTCGTTCCACGATAGACATGAAAGCTGACTCCGCCGGGAGGCAGGGCGATGCCATCGATGACCACGGAGTTCGTGTCGCCGCCCGCAGCCGTAGTGGCCTGCGCGATGAATGACAGGGAACTCTCTCCTCCCGCGCTGTCCACCGCGCTCACCGCGTAAAAACAGTTGAGGCCCCCTTTCAGAGTTCCGCCGCTCGCGCTCACAACCGGCGCAAGGCCGATCAGTGGCGCGCTCAGCGTTCCGATCTGGCCGGAAGGGGCCGTGAACGAAACCCTCAACTCAACGTTCGCAGACCCGTCGCTCCCCGTCGCTTCCGATTCGACGATCCCCAGCTGCAACACTCCGTCGGCGTCTGTCACGGCGCCGATGACTGGCGCCGGAATCCCCGCGCCGCGCCCCGTTTGTCTGCCCAGTCCCCCCGTGATCCCGCTGGCTGTATCCGAATACCACGCGTCGTCGTGAAACTGCGCCGTGATGGTTGCGGTCCGAAAGGCCGCGCCCGGCGCGATTTTGGTGATTCGGAACGGTGTCCTCTGGAGATTCTCTTTCAGATACGTCACCGTGATGAGGTCACCCGGCATCAGTCCGAGCGCTTTCACACTGGTTTCAAATTCGATGAATGTGTTCCCGGCGATGGCACGGTTCAAACCCAGCAGCAGCATCCGCGCAGCCTGGCTGAATGTTGAGATCCCGGCGGCGTCCCATGTTGCCGAAACTTCCTGGCCACAGAGGTCCACGTCATCTTCGTCCACCAGCGAAAGGCTGTCCTGCTGATATTGATTGAAGGAGTCCTGAAACTCGATCGACAGCCGGTTGGGAGCATCCTGCGCGCCCTTCGATGACAGCCGCACGCTCGCGCTCCCATCGGCGCCCCGCGCAATGGAAGTGGCGTCGAATTCATAGGCAGGCCACCCTCCGTTGAAGGGATTCACCGCATTGCTGCCGGCGGGCTTCACCGGCTGCTGCAGCGCGAAGGAGCCCTCGACGCGCGCCTCCAGCAGCCCGCTGGTATTCAGAACCAGATAGAGGCGCGATCCGTTTCGGATTGCCCGGATGATTTCTCCCGCGCTGCGGCCGTCCTTGAGCGCAAACTGGCACTGGAATCGGGGCAGTTGCACGGTGCCGCCCACCGGATCGTCGGCCGTGATCAGTTGGTCCGCGTAAGCCGCCGCGCGGGCAAAGCTCCCCGTATCGATCTCATCGAGCGAATATCCGCTGCGCATCAGAACATCCAGCAGGACCCAGGCGGGATTGCTCGAAAAGAATTCGCCGAGATAGTTGCCCAAGGCGTCGAACTGCCACAACCGCAGCCCCTGCATCAGCACTTGAATCGAGGGGATGCTCGTGCCGTCGTTGATCCGGTTCGGAGTTACGACAGAGAGATAAGCCATGCTGCCATAAGGATCGCCCTGCGGAATCCCCTCGGCATTTCCGAAATTCGCGTCCTGCACCCCGTTCCTGGCGCCGGCGCTCACCAGGTTGTACCAGCCGGTCGCGTTCATATTGACGCCCGCAACGCCG
Organism: uncultured Solibacteraceae bacterium; assembly: GCA_964639095.1. GTDB lineage: Bacteria > Acidobacteriota > Terriglobia > Bryobacterales > Bryobacteraceae > BOG-234. The sequence continues at coordinate 5,976 of CAZXCO010000501.1, read as the reverse complement.
CGCGGAATTTCGATATCGTTGACCAGCACTTTGAGGATTCCCTCGATCTCCCCCATCCCCAGCAGCACTTCCATCCGGGTCAGGTTGCCGTCGTTGCGGGAAAAGACCACGCGCGGGACGTGCCACTGCGTGCCGTAAACCAGCGGAACGTAGTCGTTGTATCGCGCCGTGTTGTCCTGCACTGCGGAAAGCTGGTCGTTTTTGTTTCCTGCGCCCCGCACCAGAATAGTTGGAGGGTCATACTCGAGCCCTCCGAACCGGGCGGTGGCGCGCCCCGTGGCGTGTGTGGTGAACATGCCGCGCTGCTCGCAGTCCGAACGCGTGTAGGCGCACGCGGTGAAAGGTGCGCCGCCGTTCAGATTGCCGGCGCCGTTCGTCTGATCCGCGGAGTAGCCGCACCGGAAGAACGGCGAGTACTTCCCCCTCGGCCCGCCGTCCAATGCGGTGAGCCTTTGGGCTGCCGTTGACGGAAATCGCCACGGACACAGCCGTTGCACCCGAACATCGGGAATGACTGTCCGCTGCATGGAGATCCGGTTCATGGCGCTGACGCGGAAAATCGTCTCCGTAATCAGGTCGGGAGAATTCATCAGGCCGCGAAATACGACATTCGCGTCCGTCGTGGCAGATCCTGCGCTGAGATCGAAGAAAACTGACCGCACCGTAAGCTGCGCGCCTTTGAACCCCGTCTGGCGCTCCAGTTCCGAGAGTTCCGAATCGGCGTTCGCGAGTTCGAACGCCAGCTTCGGCGCGCCTCCGATTTGCGTATCGGAAGCCACCTGCGCCTCAAAGATGTTGTGGCGCAGAATCCGCCCTTCGTATACGGTTCCGTTCCACGTAATCGTGCGGCTGCTCCAGTGCCGCACGTCTCCGTCCGACAGGGTGCAATCGAAGAGGAACAGCGGCGTATCGGCGTTCGCCTGTTCCTTGGCTGTGAGTGCGCTTTGCATTCTCCTCTTTTCCGGCTGGCGGCTTTCTCGGATTTGGCTTTCTCAGATTCGTGAAACGAGATCGATTTCGCAGGACGAAAACCCGGCCCCGGTGGATGTGATCCGCAGTTCATCGGAGCCAAAATACGTCTCCGCATAGATCCCGGCCGCGGCGCTGGCCGGTTTGTACTGCGATGGATACGGCTGTGCCTCAGCCTGCAGCCCCCAGATGTCGACCGTCTGGCCCGCTGCGAGAATCACCGAAAACGTAGACTGCGCCGATCCTGCGTTGCCCACGTCGCTCACGAAAAATCGTCTCCACACGGGCCCGGCAGCGGCCGTTACCGTGCGCTCGTCGCGGCTCAGCATCACCGTTCCCTCAGCATCGCTCCGGATCCAGATGCTGAAGCACGTCACATAATCTCCCGGCGCCGCAATCGTCTGCGCCAGCGCCTGCGCGCCCGCGCCGGGATTCGTCACAGATGCGGCCCGCTGCGTCCCCAGCGGGTCCGTTACGCCCGCCACAATCTGCAGCAACCCGGCCTGCCAGTCGGGTCTCGAAAAATCCTCGCTCCAGCCCAGCAGATTCGCCAGCGGATCGATGAACAAAAACGGCCGGAATACGCCTTCAGCCGACGCGAAGAAGTCATTGATCCGCGCCGTCTCCGCGTCTGTAAGCTCCGTGAACGACAGCCGCCACTCGATTTGTCCGGCCGCCGCATCCGGCAGCAGGATGCGCTCCCCGCTCTCCATTTGGTTCGCGATGGACCGCCATGTCCGCGTCCGCCGAAGCGGAAACTGTGCGACGGATCCGGCGCCGATCTGCGGGAACCAGCTCATGCAATCTCCTCAATCACGACCGTCGCCTGCCCGTTCAGTTCGCCTCTCATCCCGGCGGCGGCGCTTTCGCCGGAAATCATGCACCTCGGCGCCGTCGTTCCCGATGAAGGATCGGTGAATGCGAACACCGCGCCCGCCTGCGCGTCGATGAAAGCGATCACTGCGCTCAACTCCTGCTCATCGAGCAAATCGAGTTTCACCGCCCATCGCCGCAGCCCGGTTCCATAGAGCCGGAACTGCTGCCGGCTGCCATCCAGAAACCGCACCGCCTGAGTCGAGAACCGCACTGCTCGCTCCAGCGGATATTGGGCCACCGCGGCCGTCTTCAACGCCGGGAAATTCATTGCGCGTTCACAGATTCGCGACGACGTCGTTGATCGGATGGAGATTCAACATCGCTTCCCGCACTGCGTTCGCAATATCCGTGCTCCGGTCAAGAAACGACTGGCTGTCCATCGCGCTCACGTTCACCGTCACCTGAGGAACCACGCGCGTGTTACTGTTCGATCCCTCGTTCCCGGACGCCTGCCCCGTACTCTGCAGAGCTGCTTCGATGGAGATCGGCGCTGGAGGCACGTAGATCGAGAGCGGTTCCGGCTTCGAGGATCCACCGCCGAACAGATGCGCGATACCGGATACCAGGGGCGAAAGCAGCCCCAGCGCGCCGCCGAGGACTCCGGAGGCCACCACGCCGGCCGTGGTCACAGCCGAATGGCCGGCCTGAGCCGATGTGTTTCCCTGAATCGCCTGTGTGTTGGCTGCGATCTCCTGCACCTGTCGCTGGTACGTGGCCTGCAACTGCGCGATCTGCTGCCCCGCCTCCGAAAGCGCCGTCGCAAGACCCCCGCCGCTCGAAGCCGCCCCGATGACCGGCGCGTCCGGTATTCCCCCTGATCCCCGCGGCCTGATTGCCTGAAATGTCTCTTCAATACTGCGATGTGCCATCCCGCTCCTCGCGATCCATCTCGTCACGCAGAATCAAAAACGCGTCGACTTTGCGCGCGTCCGTTTCAATCGACTCCTGTATCCCGAGCCGGCGCCGGACAAAGAACTCGTCGATCAACGCCAGACTGTCGCCTGTAATAAACGATTTCGGACACTCTTCCGTCCGCGCGCGTTTTCTGCCCCACACCAGGCGCGGTTCGCCGCGTTTTCCGGCCGGCAGGAATCCGCACCGGCGCTTCGTCTCCAGCCCGTGCTTTCTGCAGTCGTCGCAATTCCACCCGGCCCGGCCTGCCGCCTGCTGGTTCGCAGTTACAAAGTGGAACGCGACAATCAGTTTTTTCTTTCGTTCTCGTTCAGGCCGCACTCGGATCTCACCGCCCCGAGCGCCTCATGGAACAGATCCTCCGGACCGCGTTCGATCAGCATCTCGGGCGTAGCCGCCATGCCGTCGATCTCCAGCCCGCGCACTTCCTCCAGGCCCCACAAAATGTAAAGCCGGTCGATCTCTCCGCCGAGAAGGCTCGCTTCCATTTCGTTGTCCGCCTGCCGCCCGGCTTCAAAGAATTCCAGCCGCGCCGCGAGATCACGCACTCTTCGCATCAACTCGAGCCGGCGTCCGAACGTCATTCTCGCGATGACAAACTCCACCCCCGGGTGCGTGCCGGAAGCAATGATCCTCCGGCTGTTCCAGACCGCCCCTCCCGCGCTCGGCATCATCCGAACGCCACCACGATTTCATCGTCGATCGTGCCCTGCGTCCGCAGATCGCTGAGCTTCCATTTGAGCCGGACGCCGGAATCGTCGAAGACTGGAACGTCCGGTATCAGGCTCTTCAGATAGATGCCCATGAGCTGTCCGTTCAACTGGCCCATCTGGAACATCATGCTCAGCGGCGAATGCTGCCTTGCAGCCTGATAGAGGGCTGTCGTGGCGCTGTCGTCCTGGCTCAAGAGTTCCAGTGTGACCAGAACCTCGCGCGGACCCGGCGCAATGGCGCGTGGAAGAATCGATCCGAACTCGTTCGCCCGCATGTTGATCCCGTTGCGAATCTCGATGGACGCTTCCGTCACTGTGAAAAACTGGCCCGGGATAACACCGAGCCAGACCTGCCCCAGATTCCCCGGCACCGGCGAATAAGTGAAATCGGATGACTCGGGCTCAGCCGGAAACCCCGTCAGCCCGCCCTGCCCCGCCAGAAACGACGCGCTGTCGATCACGTCCTGCGCCTGTCCCTGAAACTCGAATTCATGAAAATCGCCGTTCATCTTCACGGCCAGACGATCCACTGCCACCCCGCACAGGATTCTCTGGATCGCCGTCGCCGGATCCCAGTAATCGAAAACACTCAGGCTCGGCAGCTCGGACGCAACGTTGTATGTCGCCGTCGCGCCGATCATGTCGCCGGGATTTGGCGCGGTCGAAAACGGCGCATTCAGCACGATCGTCAGCAAATCCTCTGAAACCGCCGCGACGAAACGGATCTCTCCGTTGAACGTCACCGCCTGCCCAGGTGTCAGACCCGGAGCGGCCGCAAACACCAGGTTCGCAGCATCCGTTCCCGTGTCCGCGGCCGCGCCGGCCCAGAGCGAAGCCGTCCCCCCGAGGGCGGCTCCGAACAACGCGTTATGTGGCGGCAGCACGGTTGTGTCCGGCCAGTCACGCATATAGGACGTCAGACTGAAGCTCGTCTGGCGGCGCATGCCATCCGGAACACCGGGCCACGTTCTGCTGCCCGTTTTGTCCCGCCGCTGACTCTTCGCCCGCTGCTGTTTTACCCCGAGTTTGACTGCCGGAATCCGGTTGTCCGCGGTGATCGCCGGAACCTGACCGTATGCCGTTTCCTGCACGGCATACCAGCGGTTTGCGTTCGATGATATATACGCCATGGCTACTTACTGACCTCCACCTCAAACCCGACCTTTGCCCTTTGCAGGAAATTCGTTCCGCCGCGCGTCACCGGCTCATACGTGACGTCGTATCCCCCTCCGTAAAAAGCCCCGCCGCCCCAGTCGCCCCGGGCGTCGTCCAGCAGTGCGCAGACCGCGTCCACATAAACCTGCAGATTGGTCTCGATTGTTTCCAGCCGGTCCTGCGAACAACGTACGTCCACCACGAGGTGTGCTCTACCGGAAAACCGGCGGAATTTCTCTTTCAGCATGTTCGATAGCCGGTCGCAATAAACCAACAGGGCCGGATACTGCACCTGCCCGCCCTTCTCGCTGATTTCCGAATTCGCATTCCGCGCCAGAATCGCGCGGATGCCCGTCAGTTGCAGGGCCGGGTCGCTCTGCGTGATCGCTCCGACTCGTACGTTCACCCCATCGGTCGTCGAGGTCAGACGCGCGACCACGGCCGACGTCAGGATTCCAGTCAGTCCCGCCATGCGCTCATCCCCTCGGAATCGTCCGGGCGATTCGTCGGATGTAGTCCGGCCTCTGGCCGCGGCCCGGCAACGCTCCGTGCGTGTTCTGTCCGGGGATGTACAGATAGGTCGCGGTGATCGGAAGAAACGCGTCGTTCTGGCGCGGCAGCGCATCGAGCGAGGCGCCGGCATAGACGTTGAAGCCTGTCGCGCTGCGAGGCGCGCCCGTCACCGCGACGGTCATCAGATTCCCGTCCGTGACCAGAAGCGAAGAGGCGTCGGACGGCGCTCCTTCCTGATTGGCGGCATTCACCCACGTCACCCGCGCATAAAATGTGCCGCCGCTCTGCGGCCCCGGCGTCGTGGAAAGCAGCGGCGCGGCGGCCTTCGCGATCGGGTCCGCCACCAGTCCCAGCCCGTTCGCAATCAGGTTCTCGCGGGCTTCCCGCGCCAGCTTCGCGTACTCGCGCCACTTCGCCTGGTAACGGTCAACCAGCAGGCTGAAGTACGCGTCGCGATACGCGAGCGCGAGCGTGTGCATTGTCTGCCACCGCTTCAGTGGCGGCGTCACGACGATCTGTTCGACCCGCAGGACAGGTTCAAAACTTCCCGCGCACGAGTCCCACCGGCTGGTCAGCCAGAGCCGCAGCTCCGTCTGAATCTCCTCCGACGCGAGCCTCAGCTTCGTCGACAAATTGATGCCGGCAGTCTCCGCGACATTCAGAACACCCGCGTCCTGATCCGCCAGATCATCGACGGTGCTGGCCGGTCCGTCCACGAAAAGCCCCATCGTCAGTTCCGCTCTTTCCTGCGCAGTTCATGCGAGGGAATCACCATGACCTGCACTCTCTTGGCAGCCTCCTGCTGTTCATGCGTCTCCTTCGCGGCGCGCTGCTGCTC
>CAZXCO010000500.1:0-3321 GCA_964639095.1 uncultured Solibacteraceae bacterium | reverse complement strand
AGGAACACGCCCAGCCATCCCAGCAGGGGGCTGAAGAACGGAAACAGCGTGCCCGTGCCCGCGATCACGAGACCGAGCGTGGTGGTCGCGCCGGAGTAGTTCATCAGATACGCGAGCGAGACGACGGCCGAGATCGTGAGCAGCGGCAGCGCAAGCTGTTTTGTCGTATCACTCATGCACCGGAACAGTTTGCCCGGAGAAACGCGCAGGATCATGGCTGACACGAACACCGAAAACAGGCAGGCCGTGCCGGCGGCCGAAAAGAAGTTGAACGTGTACCGCGCCGGATAGGGCGACGGTTTCGGCACCACTGGCGGAAGGCGTTGAACAAGGTTGTGCAGGCCCGGCCAGTCGAACACGACGGTGGCTTTGTCGAGGATGGCTTTCACATCGCCCACCCCCCACAGCAACACGAACACAACCAGCGTCAGATAAGGCGACCACGCCAGCAGCACACTGCCGCCGGTGTGCCGGTGCGGCGTGGCTGCCTCGGAATTCGCCGGCTTCCAGACTTTCAGCAGAAGAACGAGTGACAGCAGGGCGACAATCGCGGCGAGGATAGCCGCCAGCGACGGCCCGATGTAATTGGAGACAAAGAACTCCACCGCCGCGAAAACGATTCCGCAAACCGTGGCCGCGGGAAGCACTCCACGCAATGCCTTCAGGCCTCCCATCATGAGGATCAGGTAGCCCGGAATGATCAGAGCGAGCGGCGCGCAGATCCGGCCCACGTCGGCCGATATGGAGAGAAGCGGCAGGTTCGTAACCGTTTGCAGCATCACAAGCGGAATGCCGATCGATCCGAATGCGACCGGCGAAGTGTTCGCAAGCAGACAGATCGCAGCGGCGAAGAACGGCTCGAAGCCGAGTCCCGCGAGCATCGCGGCGGCCACGGCGACAGGCGTTCCGAAGCCGGCGGCGCCTTCGAGGAAGGCGCCGAAGCAGAACGCGATCAGCAGGGCCTGTAACCGCCGGTCACCCGTGAGGCTGGCAATCGAATCCTTGATAATTTCAAATGTGCCCGTGTCGATGGTCAGGCGGTACAGCAGAATGGCTGTCCACACAATCCATCCGATCGGGAGCAGACCATACGCCGCGCCATACAGGGCGGAGCTGACGACCATCGTCGCCGGCATGCCATACGCGAAGAGGGCCACCAGAGCCGCCACGAGAACGCCCATCAACGACGAGATCCACGCCGGCTTCCGCACGACGCCGAGCAGGAAGAGAAGCGTGAATATCGGCAACGCGGCGACGATCGCCGAGAGCGGGAGGCTGTTTGAAAGGGGTGTGTAGGTTTGTGCCCACATGTTTTGTCAAGGTATCACAACGTCAATTACAACAGTATCGGATGGAATGTGACAAAATGACGTTCGATCAGGGATCGTCTGAAATGCCCTTCGGAGCCCATGGCGTGCCGCATGACGGCCGCTTTCCTGCCCGCGGGAGGTCCGGATTTCGGGTCCTGCTGACCCTGAGCGCCCTGCTTCCGGCGATTGTGGCGCCGTTGTGGGGGCAAGGCCCGTCGAGCCTCCGGAAGCCCGGAGGCGGCGCCGGAATCGATTACAAGGCTTACGACGCAGCGACGCTCGAGCGTGGCAGGACCACGTTCATCTCGCAGTGCGCGGGCTGCCATGGGTCGAATGCCAAGGGCGGCGAGAACGGCCCTGACCTGATCCGCTCGGTCGCCGTGCTCGACGACGACAACGGCAATCTCATCGGGCCCATCATTCTCGGCGCGCGGCAGTCCCAGGGGATGCCGAGATTCAATATGACGCAGTCGCAGATTGCCGATATCGCGGCGTTTCTTCATGAAGGTGTCCGGGCGGCGGCGGAGCGCGGCACTTACAAGGTTCTGAATATCGTTACAGGCAATGCGAAGGCCGGCGAGGCTTATTTCAATGGCGCGGGCAAATGCAATTCCTGTCACTCGCCTGCCGGGGACCTGAAAGGCATCGGCACGAAATACGACCCGCTCACGCTGCAGGGAAAGTTCCTGACGCCCGCGGGCGGGCGCGCGATCGCGGGCCGGACGGTCGCACCCGTCATCGCAACCGTGACGCTCCCTTCCGGCCGCTCCTATAAAGGCACACTGGAACGGATCGACGATTTCAATATCGCGATCCAGGACCCAAACGGCGAGTATCATTCGTTCGAGCGCAACGGCGGCGTCCCGAAGGTGGTTCTGAACGACCCGCTTCAGGCTCACTACGACCTGCTGCGGAAATACACGGATGCCGATATCCACAATCTCACCGCGTGGCTGGTGACTCTGAAATGAGGCTCCGGACCGCTTCGATTTCAGGCGTCCTTCTGCTCTCCGCCGGGCTCGCCGCACAGATCACGCAAAAGCATGTGGACAAGCCAGCCCTGTCGGCGAATCCAGTTCTCGATCCGGCCGCGCTGCTGCGGCCACTCACCAACGCATGGCCGACTTATAACGGCGACTACTCCGGACGCCGGTTCAGCGCGCTGCGGCAGATCAATCGCCTGAATGTGAAAGCGATGACGCTCGCCTGGGTGTATCGCGCGAGAGAAGGCCCGGAGCCGGGTGCGATCATCGGCGGACTCGGGCCCGAGGTTCCGCCCCTCGCCGGGCGCGAAAGCAACTTCGGCGGCCTGCAGATCAAAGCGACGCCGCTGATGGCGAACGGCGTCCTTTACTTCTCCACGCCCGACAACGCCTGGGCCGTCGATGCGCGTTCGGGTAAAGAGCTGTGGCACTACTTCTGGAAGACGACCGGCGGCATTCATATCGGCAACCGCGGCGTCGGCATTTACGAAAACTGGCTGTTTTTCGAGACGCCCGACAACTACCTGGTCTCGCTTGACGCGCGTACGGGCCGGGAGCGCTGGCATGTCCAGATTGCCGACGTGAAGCAGGAGTATTTCTCGACCCCGGCCCCGGTGATCGTGGGCAATCACGTGATGGTCGGGACCGGCGGCGATTCGCTCGACGTCCCCGGTTTTCTCGAAGCCGTGGATCCCGAAACCGGGGCAATCCAGTGGAAATGGTGGACCGAACCGTTGAAGAAGGGCGACCCCGGCTCCGAGACCTGGCCGGATGAAAGCTCCATGCGGCACGGCGGGGGCATGACCTGGGTTCCGGGCACTTACGACCCCGCGCTGAAGCTTTATTATCTGGGCACCGGAAATCCCCAGCCGGTGGAGAGCGGGCGCGGCCGCAAAGGCGACAACCTATGGACCTGTTCCATCGTCGCGCTGAATATCGATACCGGAAAAATGGCCTGGTATTACCAGGTTTCGCCACACGACACCCACGACTGGGACGCGACCCAGACCCCTGTGCTGATCGACGGC
>CAZXCO010000499.1:0-2269 GCA_964639095.1 uncultured Solibacteraceae bacterium | reverse complement strand
CGCTCTCGGGCTGCGGCGCGATGTGGCTGGCCATTATTGCGCTCCGACAGCGGCTGCCCCTTCATGGATGGCCGCGTCTGATCGCCGAGGTCGCTGTTGGGGCAGCAGCATACGGCGCTGTTTTATATGGTCTTTACCGGCGTCGCGTGATGCGGTTCATTCGCTTCTTTCTCGATCTTCGGCGCTCCCGGAACGCAGCCGCCGTTGTCGGCTGAATGCACACGCTTGTGCGATCCGGCACGAATCAGGCCTTAGACTGGTCTTGATGTGCGGAATCGCCGGGATTGTGTTCGCGACGGGGTCAGCAGAAGCCGAGTCCGCCGTGCGCGCCATGCTCCCGCCACTGGCACGGCGCGGACCGGATGCCGAAGGACTTCACCTATGGCCCGGCGTGGGTTTCGGGCACCGGCGTCTTGCCATCCTCGACCTCAGCCCCGCCGGCGCGCAGCCAATGCTCTCGGCCGACGGCACAGTGGGAGTCGTTTTCAACGGGTGCATCTATAATTTCCAGGAAATTCGCCGCGAACTGGAACAAAAAGGGCATGTATTCCGTTCCCGGTGCGATACCGAAGTTCTGATCGAAGGCTACCTCGAGTGGGGGGCCGACGGGCTGTTGCCGCGCCTGCACGGCATGTTCGCCTTCGCGATCTGGGACGAAACACGCCGCACTCTGACTCTGGCGCGCGACCGGCTGGGCGTGAAGCCTCTTGCCTACAACTGCGGCGCCGGGCACATCGCCTTTGCCTCCACGCTTGACGCGTTGCGGACAGGCGGTTTCGCAGGCGAGATCGATCCCCAATCCGCGCTGGAGTTTCTCGACCTCGGTTTCGTCACTGAGGAGCGGAGCATATTCCGCGGCACGCGCAAACTGCCCGCCGCCACGACTCTCGAATGGCGCGCCGGCGGAAGCGATCGCGGGCAACCCGCGGAGCGCACTTACTGGACGCTGCCGGAAGCCGACGAAGCTTCGCCCATTCGATTCGAGGAAGCCGTGGAAGAAACCGAGCGGCTGATCGTCGAAGCAGTCCGGCTGCGGCTCATTTCCGACGTTCCAGTCGGGGCTCTCCTGAGCGGCGGCATTGATTCAACGCTTGTGTGCTGGGCGCTCTCGAAACTGAAGGCCGACGTGCGCGCTTTTACAGTGGGCACACCGGACGACCCGGAAGATGAAAGCCGCCAGGCCCGCGACACCGCCAAACGCCTGGGGATTCCGCACGAGATCGTGAGCCTGGGCAAGGATGACACCGTGCCCCTCGAAGAGCTGACCGCCGCCTACAGCGAACCGTTCGCAAGTTCGTCGGCGCTCGGCATGCTGCGGGTTTCTCGTGCGGTAAGAGCGAAGGCGACCGTGCTTCTCACAGGCGACGGCGGCGACGATGTATTTCTCGGCTACCCGTTTTTTTTCAATGCATGGAAGGCCCAACAACTCGCCCGAAAGCTTCCGCCTTCCGCTGCCGGGTTGTGGAGTCTGGCTCGTCCCGCAGTGAAGCGGATCCGGCGGCTGCGGCGCGCCGCCAATTTCATGGATTACACCGTGGGAGGCGTCGGGGCGTTCGGTCGCGTGCGTCTCGGCCTGCCATATTTTCAGGAGCGCGGGCTCCTTGGCGCGCAGTTGCGGGGCCGAAGCGTCGCGTACCGGGAGACCCCTGCTTCGTTCGCTTCCGCGCGAAGACTGACGGCCGACGTCTTTCAACTGCAGCGGCGGCTCCATTTCAGCTCCGAGTTTCTGACGAAAGTGGATGGAAGCTCGATGTACTACTCACTCGAGGCCCGTTCTCCATTCCTCGATGCGGCGGTCTGGGAATACGCCGCGAAGCTGCCGCCGGCGATTCATTTTAGCGGCGGACGCCTGAAAGCCGTGCTGCGCGAGATCGCGCGCCGGCGTGTGGGTCCGGAGGTCGCGTTCCGGCGGAAGCAGGGTTTCACCATCCCGATCGAGAAATGGATGGCCGCCAGATGGAGCGGCCGCCTGAAAGCCCTGAAACAGGATACGTTGCTGGCTCGGGAGGGATGGCTGGAACAAAAAGCTCTCGGGTCGGCAGTGGACGAGGCGCTTGCTCTCGAGGCCATCCCGGTGCAACTCTGGCATGCCTTCGTTTTGGAACTGTGGTTGCGCCGGATGCGGACGGGCGGTGACGCGTAACAACTGATCGCCGACGGCTGGCGGAATCAGGCCGCTCCCTCGTCCAGGCGCCGGGTGACCTTCGCGGGATTTCCCACCGCCACCTGCCCCGGCGGTATGGCCGAAACCACGATCGAACCGGCACCG
>CAZXCO010000498.1:0-7069 GCA_964639095.1 uncultured Solibacteraceae bacterium | reverse complement strand
AGAAAGACTTCCGTGAACCGGCGATGGCGCGCATCCCACATCGCAGTGAGGAGCGACAGCATCATCAGCGGCTCGAAATAGACCGCCACCGGAGCGTGAAAATTCACCGACTGGAATTCGATGATGTGGCTCAACTGGTAGGAATCGCCGAGATATTCGATGACGTGCCGGTGCAGTTCCCAGCCGTAGGGATTCAGAAAACTGACGGCGAAACACCCGAGACCAATCGCGAACCACGGCCTCGTCGAGTTCAGGAACTGCCGCCGCCGGCTCCGGTCGGGTTCGATTGCGGCATTCAGCAGAGCTCCGCCGATATAGCACGCCAGCACGAGAAACACGACGAAGAAGCCGCCGTGCAGATTGGTCCAGACCAGCGTTAACGGAAGCAGCCAGCACAGCAGATGGAACCGGCTGCGGTTCGTGCCGCGTTCAGCAGCCCGCTCGGTGATGTGCAGGGTCAGAACCAGGAAGAGAAGAGTAAAAAGATGGGGCCGTGCCAGCCAATGAATGGAGCAGGCCCCAGTTGCCAATAGGGTCACGGCTATAGCAACAAAACTGTTACCGCACTTGCGCCGCACGAGGCGGAACAAGGCGAGCGTGGTCAGGCAGATGACCGTGATGCTGGCGAGCACCACCGAAGCCAGACCCCAGTGCCGGTGAAGCATCGCGAAAAGAGTGTCCCAGAGCCATTCCCACGCGAACCATGGCGCGCCGGGACGGCTGAAGGAAAAGATGTCGGTGTGCGGGACCCGATGGTGGTCGAGAATCCATTCCCCGGTGCGAATGTGCCAGCCCGTATCGCCGTCGCCCAGCAGCATTCGCGCGCCGTCCATCTTCACGAATATGAAAATGAGCGGCATCAGGAAGGCGATGTCCGTCAGGGATGGCAATATCCGGGCGATCGCCGGGATTCTTTCAGGAACAGTGTCGGCCGACTGAGAAGCGCCGCCGGCTGGCCGGGATATTGTGCCAACCGGGCCTCGTTCCAGCGCGGGAGCGGGGAAAAGCATCAGATCACCCGATCCACCGCCAGAGGCATTGAAGCGAGGTCAACCACTTTCGAGGTGTGCCTGCTCCTTATGAAGCGCATGCTCAGAATCCGCAGCGCGACGTTAGGGGTGTTTCTCTCGCCGGCTTCGATGCGGATGACTTCGGTCCGGCACCGCATCACGCGAGGGCCGACTTCGGAATTTTCCGGTAATTTCAGATCCAGAACCAGCTTCTTCCCGATTTTCGGCAGAGAAATGCCGTCCATCCAGCGCATCAGCATGCCCGTCCGGCTCACGTTTTCGGTAAGGGCGCCGACGGGCGTCGCCTGCACCTTTCCGTCTCCGACGAAACAGGTCAGTTGCACATCAATTCGCGGCTTGGTTCTGCGATCCATTTTGGAACTGTAGTAACGAATTTATGCCCGGAGTTCGGCGCAGTACAATACCGAAATTGGGTTGTATACAGACACTATCCATGGTTACAACTGAGGGTTAACCCAGGTTTGGATCCTTTGGATAATCCTCTGACGATGCTTGTAAAAATATCGTCAACTAATTGAAATTCAGACACTTGTCGTCTCAGCGGACGAAGTGTTTGGAAGGGCCGTTTTCGGAGTGGATACCCCAGGCATTAGTGCCCGCGCCGGTTTGTACATCTAAAGGTAGTATTGGAACAATCTTTAAGAAATTATTCAAAAGAAAACTACAAAAAGTATTAGATATTTCGTCTGCAAAATGGTAAGCTCCTACCATGGCTAACGTGCTCCTTTGCAGCGACGAACCGATTCTCGCTGAAGGTCTGGCGAGAATCCTGGCAAGTTCCGAATCGCTGGATCTGATTTCCTACTGCCAGGGAATCGAAGATCTGCGTTCGCAAATGGAATCGCACCAGCCCGATATTCTGCTGGTGGATCTCACCGCCGGCATCACATTTGGTGTGCTGAGCGGGCTGCATGAAGTGGCTTCGCACGCCAAAATCGTGCTTTGGGTTCACTCGATTTCTACAGAACTTGCTCTTCAGGCGATGAGCCTCGGAGTTCGAGGCATTCTGCGGAAGACGCTGCCGGTGGAAACGCTGCTGCGCTGCCTGATGCGCGTAAATGAAGGAGAATTGTGGTTTGAGAAGGCGCTGACCGACAGCATTATGTCGGCCCGCCGCTACTCTCTGACTCGCCGCGAGGGCCAACTGGTGAGTCTGCTGTCGCAAGGCTTGAAGAACAAGGAAATCGCCACGGCGCTCAACATCTCCGAAGGTACCGTGAAGGTTTATCTTTCACGGCTTTTCCAGAAGCTCGGAGTGAAGGACCGGTTTGAGCTCGCGCTTTACGGATTGAAGAATCTGACTCCCGGCGCCGGCGCCCTCGATAATGCGCCCCAGGGAGCAGGAAAAAACCCGGCCGCTCCGGTCTGGCAGCCGCCACGCTCTTTTTTCGTTGAAAGAATTCCGGTGCAGTCTCAGCCGCAACCGGAGCGCCGGCCCATCAGTCAGTTTAAATTCTGAATTTTATTCAACTTCTGGTTTGCGCGAATTCCCATTCGCGATCCGGCCGTGGTCTGCTTTCGTCTTTGAGTGATTCCAGCCCGTCCAGCACTTTCTGCAATAATTCATCCGTCTGGCCGACCATCCGCCGCAGAGCCTCCACCGACCTCGCCTGACGCTCAAACCGCGCATCGACACCCTTCTCCAGCCGGACCATGGCCCGATCCAGCGATCGCGCCAGTTCGTCCTTCGTAACAGACTGATCCAGCCTGCTTTGAATTTGTTCCGCCTGGTCTGCCAGGCGGCCCACGGCCAGCTGGATCGTGTCCACTCGGGCCCGCAAATTCTCTATGTCGGCCCCGTTTTGTGAGACATTGCCGAGCACCCGAAGTCCCCGGAGCAGTCCGAATGCTCCGCCCGCGACGATCAGCGTCGATTTCCCCAGCGTTAGCGCGGTCTTTGTCAACAAAGGCAATTATAGGGGCTTCGAATCCTGCTGGGGAGAGCCGTAGGGGCACCGATAGTACCAGAACCGATACAACTGCTGGATTCCACCCAGGTACTGCATTTGTGATCTCAATTACATGTATAAAGAATAGGAAGTGCCCGAAAGCAGACCACAGGCGAATCTTATTCCTCCGAATATCCTGGGTTATCAGGACGTTCGTTCCCGCCTGTCGCTGCACCCGGACGGAGCCGCTATGGCCGCCTGGGCGGACATGTTATCCATGATTGGAGAGAAAAACAGCCGCCTGCACGACCTGCTTGGTCGTCAGCCGGACCCGAGCCGTTCCGGCCGGACCATCGTATTCGAACTCGAGCGTGAACGATCGCGGATCGCCCGCGAATTGCATGCAGGGGCTGGCCAGCCGCTGGCCGGCATCAAATTGAACCTGGAAATGCTGGACGACTGCGCGGCGGGGCTGCCGCAGGCAGGGCGCGAGGCGCTGGCCCGCCTCCAGACCCTGGCCGAGCAGGCACTGCAGCAGGTCCGGGCGGTGTCCCATAAGCTCCATCCTCCTGATTGGCAGGTGCTGACCACCGCGGACGCACTCCTCTCGCTGCTGCAGACAAGCGGTCTCGCCGCCCGGCTGGGAGTGGATACCGATATACAGCCGCTGCCAGTCGAGCCCTCACAGGCCGTCAAAATCGCGCTTTATCGATGCGCACAGGAG
This sequence comes from uncultured Solibacteraceae bacterium, assembly GCA_964639095.1. Classification (GTDB taxonomy): domain Bacteria; phylum Acidobacteriota; class Terriglobia; order Bryobacterales; family Bryobacteraceae; genus BOG-234. The sequence goes on along the minus strand of CAZXCO010000498.1, from coordinate 3,425 downwards.
TGTATCTCGAACATTCTGCGGCACTCAGGAGCCACGCGCGTGACGTTGTCCCTCCGCGCACCCGAAGATAAGATCGAGCTTCTTTTGGAAGACAATGGCCGGGGACTTCCGGCGGATTTCGCCGGAACGGCCGAACCTGCAAAGAAACATTCCGGCATCGGGCTGGTTGCGATGCGGGAACATGTCGCCGGGCTGGATGGGAGTTGCGATATTTCCAGCGGGCCTGGGGGAGTTCGCGTCCACATCAGCCTCCCGGCCGGAGCGGAATAAGAGTGGCGCGCGCCTGGTTGTACCCCGTCTAAGTTGTACGGGGAGTATTGCTTACGCAGGACCGTCTGCGTCAGGAGAGAAATATGGAACCCAACAAACCGATCACTCTGGTCCTTGCCGACGACCACGGGATCGTTCGCGAGGGCGTCGCCGCTTTTTGCAGCGCCCGATCTGACCTCAAGATCCTCGGCCAAAGTTCGGATGGCGGCGAAGCTGTGGACCTGATCCTCGCGCTGAAGCCGGATTTTGCCGTACTGGACCTCAATATGCCGAAAGTAGGCGGACTGGACGTCATCCGCCGGGTCCGGCAGGCAAAATGCGAGACGAAGTTGATCGTCCTTTCGATCAGCCGCGACGAGAATATAATTCGCGAGCTTTTTCGCAGCGGCGCCAACGGATATTTACTAAAGGACGGACCCGCCAGACATCTCTTTGATGCGATTAATTATATCCAGGACGGCGGCCAGTATCTGACGCCCCTGATCCGTCGCGAATCCATTGATACAAAAAGAGAAAAGAAGGACCCGCTCGCGCTCCTCAGCAAACGCGAGTACGAGGTTTTCACCTTTCTTGTGGACGGAATGCGGCCAAAAGATATCGCAAAAATGCTGGAAATTAGTCCCAAAACGGTCGATACGTATCGTGCAAATATCATGCGAAAACTCGAGGTTGACGGCATCGCCGGCCTCGTGCGTTTCGCGATCCAGAGAAACCTGCAGACGAACCCGCTGCCCTGTTGAAATCGGGTCTTCCTCGTCATGGCAGCCGGATATATCCAGGGAATCTCTGAGAGTATTTTTAAGTTAACTCCGGGGATGGTACTCGGCAATCACCTAAAAGTACCAATTTGCGCGTGGAATTATAAACTACTGAAGTAGATATACATTGACCAACTTCTTCAAAATCCTCGCGGCTTCTGTCGGCGGCGGCCTTGTTCTGGGGGCCGGCATTCGCCTCGGAGAGGCCATCGCCACCGGCGGACCGGAGTCCGGTCCGAACTCGAACCGGAAGTTTGCGGAAAAGGTTGGCGCAGTGGAAAAACGGCTGGCCGCACTTGAGACAAAGCCGAAGCCGGAGGGTGCTCCCGCGATCGGCTCCCGGTTCGCAGCTCAGGAGGCGGAATTGTCTGCCATACGCTCCCGGATCGAAAAGGAGAGCCGCGAGGTGGATGCGCTGGGTGCGAACAGTCTCCGGCTCCGCGGAGAGCTGCGCGGCTGGATCCAGGAGGCCGTTGCGACGCAGATCGCCGATGTGGAAGTCCATCTCAAAATGGAAGCCGAACGCACGCAGCAACAAATGCTGGACGCGGTCGTCGAGGGGATCGAGGCGCGCCTGATGCATCGGCTTTCCGGTCTCGAAGAAGAGGTTGCCGGGCAGTTGGCGGCGATGAGCGAGTTACGCGAGTGCTCGCTGCGAAATGAACAGAGCCTCCAGAAACTGCTCGGCGGTCTCGACCGGTTGATTGTGCAGCGCGGAAACTCCGGGCCGACGCGCAGCGCGTCGAGCTGAGACTCCGGTCCCGGCCCGGACTCCTTCCGCACAGCAGGAGCATTCGCATCTTCCGAAAGCGCGGATATTACAACTGATTACCTTCGATATCGACGCATAAGCCGGTTTTTCACGTTAAAATGTGACAAAACCACTCGCCTCTATGGCTTCCACCGACCAAGTGAGGATTTTGCTTGCTGACGAAGACGCGCTTCGTCGCGACGGGCTGACGGCGGTGCTTGAGGCCAACGGGCAGTTCGTTGTGGTGGCGCAGTGTCCGGACGGGGAATCGGCGCTGGAGCAGATCCGGCGGACGGGGCCCGATATTGCCGTCGTCGACCTGAACCTCCCGAAACTGCACGGAATCGAACTGGTGCGGCGGGTGCGCGCCGAGTCTTTCCCCACAAAAATAGTCATCGTTTCGGGCAGCAGCGACGACGACATTATTCGCGAGGTGGTGCGGGCCGGCGGCGACGCCTATCTGTTGAAGAACGGGCCGGCGCGCCACCTCATTGACGCCATTTCCTACGTGCGCGACGGGGGCCAGTATTTTTCACCCCAGCTTCGCCGTGACGGTCTGGACCGGCGCCTGCTCGAAGAGAGTCCCCGCGTGGCGCCCGACGCTGCCGCCGGCACGCGAAGCGATGATGAATCCCGCACCCCGCGCGAAGCCGGCCCGGCCCCCGACAGCGACCCTCCCGTCTCTCTCAGAGGCGCCCGGGAGGGCCGCTATGGACGAGGCCGCCGGGTGGCCGCGCGCAGCAGCGACTTGCAGCGTTTGCGTGAGCGTCTTCGGGAAAACACCGGGGAGGAGAACCTCGAGGAGCGGGACTACGAGATCCTGAGCATGATGGCCGACGGCATCCGGCCGATTCTCGACCGCCTCGACGAAATCGACGGCCGTCTGGGAGAGATGGAGACCGGCGTGGCCCCCGTTCCGGGAAATGTGCGCGGATGGCTGGACACCCAGATTGCCGATACTTTCTCGGATTCCCGCTCTTCGGGCAATGAGATCGCGCTCGGGCGCACCCTCGATGATCTGCAAGGCCGCCTGCCGCAATTGATCGAACAGGCCGTGAACAACCGCTTCCATGACATGGCCAGCCGGCTTCAGCAGGAAATCGAAGAAACGCATGTCAAAACGCTCGAAACCTTCGTCAGAAACATTCAGGTAAAGCTGGTGCAGCGGGTATCCGCGCTGGAGACCGACGTCGCGAAGCAGGCTGAGGCCATGAATCGATTGCGAGAAAGTTCACAGCGCACCGAAGAGAACCTCAGCCGCCTGATTACGGGCGTTGACAGGCTCGCGCAGGAACTGCCGAAGCGACTGGCGGCTCCCGAGCCGGCGGCTCAGCCGGCGGTCGTTGTGCCCGAACCCGAGATACGACGCAAGGAGCCGCGCCAGTTCTCCCCGAAAATCCTGTGGATTGCTGTGGCCTCGGCCGTCGTCCTGATCGCAGGCGGATTGGAGGGCCCGCGTCTGTTCCGGGGATCGAAGGCGGCAGCATCCGCGACGGAGACCGGCGGAGCCGTTTCCGGCGCCAGCCCGGACGCGGCGGCCGCCTCTCCAGCTTCGCCGCCCCCGGTTGCGGCGCCCGCCGGCGCTGGCACCGCCACGAAGATGCAGGCTGCCGCCCAATACACGGAACGCAAGCAGTATGCGGACG
>CAZXCO010000497.1:0-3273 GCA_964639095.1 uncultured Solibacteraceae bacterium | reverse complement strand
CTCCTGACCCACGCCCACTCCGATCACGCGCGGCCAGGTTCGGCAGCCTATCTTTGCGCGGAACGCGGCGCCGCTCTCGTTCGGGAAAGACTTCTGCCGGAGGGCGCGGGGGCCATTCTCGAAACACTGCCTTACGGCGAGCGCCGGCGGATCGGCGACGTCACGGTTTCCTTTCATCCTGCGGGGCATGTGCTCGGGTCCGCCCAGATCCGGATCGAGCACAACGGCGAGGTACTGGTGGTTTCAGGTGATTACAAACTCGAGCCGGACCGCACGTGCGAGCCGTTTGAGCCCCTTCGCTGCGACATATTCGTCACGGAATCCACTTTCGGACTGCCGATCTACCGCTGGCCCGAGCAAAAAGACGTATTTGCCTCGGTTCTGGAGTGGTGGCGCGCAAACCGGGAGCGGGGAAAATGCAGCATCCTTTTTGCTTACCCTTTGGGCAAATCACAGCGCCTCCTGGCTGGTCTCACCGCCGAGGCCGGACCTGTCTTTGCCCACGGCGCCGTCGAGCGAGTCAACCGCATCTATCGCGCGAGTGGCGTGGATCTGCCGCCAACGCAGCATCCCCGCGACGCGCCCCGCGGTTATGACTGGTCGCAGGCGCTGGTCCTTGCGCCGCCTCTGGCACAGAACTCGCCATGGATGAAGCGCTTCGGAGCGTTATCGACAGCATTTGCCTCCGGCTGGATGCGCATTCGCGGCACGCGCCGCCGGCGTTCGATCGACCGCGGTTTCGTGCTTTCCGATCATGCCGACTGGCCCGGCCTCCAGCAGGCGATCCGCGAAACCGGCGCCGCGCACGTGCTTGTGACCCACGGGTATCGCGCGCCAATGGTCCGCTGGCTGCAGGAACAGGGCATCGAGGCGGGAGCCCTCGAAACCCGGTTCGAGGGCGAACGGGATGAAGTGGAGGAGCCGGTGGAGGAAGCCCCATGAAGCTCTTCGCCTGCCTCTATGCGGCTCTCGACGAAACCACAAAGACCAACGAAAAAGTGGGAGCCCTGGTCGAATACTTCCGCGCCACGCCGCCGGAAGATGCGGTGTGGGCGATCCACTTCCTCATCGGCCGCCGGATCAAACGGCTGATCGAGGTTCGCAAGCTGGTGGAATGGGCCATCGCGGAGGCCGGAATTCCCGAATGGATCTTCGGCGATTGTTACTCTGCGGTGGGCGATCTGGCCGAAACCATCGCGCTCCTGCTCCCTGCGCCGTCCGCCACGTCCGGAAAGCCGCTTCATTACTGGGTGGAGGAGCGGCTTCTCCCCTTGCGCGAATGGGGCGACGACGAACGTCGCGATTCGCTCGTGTCCGCCTGGCGCGAAATGGATGAGCCGCAGCGGTTCGTCTGGAACAAGCTCATCACCGGCGAATTTCGCGTGGGTGTGTCACAGAACCTGGTGATGCGCGCGCTGGCGGAGTTCAGCGGTCTGACCGTGGAGACCGTTTCCCACCGGCTGATGGGCGACTGGCTGCCCGATGCGGCCTTCTATTCGCAACTGGTCGCAAAAGACACGGGCGACGCTGAAATCAGCCGACCCTATCCTTTCTTTCTCGCGTATCCAATTGAGGGCGATCCCGCGCAGTTGGGCGACCCGGCGGCGTGGATCGCGGAATGGAAGTGGGATGGAATTCGCTCCCAGATCATCCGGCGCAGTGGACAGACCTTCGTCTGGTCGCGCGGGGAGGAACTCGTGACGGAACGTTTCCCCGAGTTGCAGCAGCTCGGCGGCGCGCTTCCGGACGGGACGGTGATCGACGGCGAGATCCTCCCGTGGAAGAGCGGCCTGCCGCTGCCGTTCGCGCAGATGCAGAGACGCATCGGGAGAAAGGTGCTCGGACCCAAGATTCTGGCCGAGGTGCCCGTGGTGCTGCTGGCTTACGATCTGCTGGAATGGCAGGGCGAAGACATCCGCGAGCATCCGATCGAGCAGCGCCGCGGCGTGCTGGAAGGGCTGACAAACGACCGGATGGTGTTATCCCCTGCCGTCCCGTTCGCGACATGGGAAGAGCTTGCGGACCTGCGCCGGCAATCGCGTGAGCGCCGGGTCGAGGGCTTCATGCTGAAACGCCGTGGATCGCCCTACCGCGTGGGGCGCCGCCGCGGCGATTGGTGGAAATGGAAGATCGAACCATGGTCGATCGACTGCGTCCTGATTTACGCGCAGCCGGGGAACGGCAAGCGGGCCAGCCTGCTGACCGATTACACCTTCGGCGTCTGGGACCACGGCGAACTTGTTCCGTTCGCCAAGGCATACTCGGGCCTGACAAACGAGGAGATCGCCGAAGTCGATGGCTGGATCCGGCGGAACACGCTCGAGCGTTTCGGCCCGGTGCGCAAGGTGAAGCCGGAACTGGTGTTCGAGCTGGCTTTCGAAGGGATTCAGAAGAGCCAGCGTCACCGCTCGGGTATCGCGGTCCGGTTTCCGCGCATGGCGCGCTGGCGGCACGACAAGAAAGCGGAGGACGCCGACACCATCGAGACAATCCGGGCACTGCTGCCGGAGTGACGGCGCGATCGCTTCCGGAGCCCCGGAAATCGCGGCCGACCGGCAGGGCATATTTGTGTGTCCTGCGTCTTGCTAAATTTGATAGATAGGGAGTTCCACCCAAAGTGTCATTTCATCTCAGGGCGTGCCTCGTCACTTCCGTGCTCGTGGCGCAGATCGCCTGCAACAGTACCACTTCGGCCAACAAGGCAGCGGCCGGCAGGGGCGGCTTTCCGGCCAGTCCCGTCACCGCCGCGAAGGCCGAGCAAAAAGACGTCCCGGTCCAGGTGCGCCAGATCGGGTCCGTCGAAGCTGTTTCCGTAATCGCCGTCAAGGCGCAGGTCGGAGGCGAGCTGACCAAAGTTCTGTTCCGGGAAGGCGATAACGTCCGCAAGGGCCAGAAACTCTTCGAGATCGACCCGCGGCCCTACCAGCAGGCCATCGATCAGGCCGAAGCGGCGGTTGAAAAGGACAAGGCCCTGATCGCCCAGGCGGAGGCCAACCTGGCGCGCGATAAAGTTCAGGCTGCCAACGCGAAAGAGCAGGCCGACCGCTACGCGGCGCTGGCGAAGGACGGTCTGATCTCAAAAGACCAGAACTCCACTTACCAGACCACACTCAACTCGCAGAATGAAACCGTGCGCGCCGACCAGGCCGCCATCAACAGTGCCAAAGCATCTCTGAATGTCGATCAGGCGGCGCTCGCAACCGCGAAGCTCAATCTTTCTTATTGTTCGATTTATTCGCCCATCGATGGCAGAGCCGGGGCGCTTCTCGTTCA
>CAZXCO010000496.1:0-4723 GCA_964639095.1 uncultured Solibacteraceae bacterium | reverse complement strand
CCGGCGACGGGTGGCTTTGGGGATTGATCGGCATCGCCGTGCTGCTGTCGCCGGATGCGATGCGCTTCCAGGCTTTCGAGGCCGCGGGGTGCGCCGTGGCGTGCGGGATCGCTCTGTTTCACACACTGAAGCGCATGGTTTGCCGCGTCCGGCCGCGGGATATCGAGCCTCACTGCTGGGCTCACATCGTCACGCGCGACCGGTTCTCGTTTCCGTCGGGCCACTCCACGACCGCCTTTGCGGTGGCGCTGTCGCTCGGCTCCTTTTATCCCGAGATCCTGCCCCTCCTGCTGGTGCTGGCGGCAAACGTGGCGATCTCACGGATGGTGGTCGGAATGCATTTTCTGAGCGACGTGCTGGTAGGCTCCGGCATGGGCGCTCTGCTGGGTTACGCCGCTTTTCGACTTGCGGCCTGACCTCGCGACGGGTTCGCGGGCAGTAGACGCCAGGCATATGTCCTGCGGAGACTGACCGCGTGTGCTTCAAGGGCGGGAGTTCCGCAAGGAACTCCTCCGCTCCTGAGCGCGCTTATCCGACTTTCGCCATCAACTGGCGAATCTCGTTCTCCTGCGACTTGTTCGGCCTATCCGCCAGCGCCGACAGGCATTCCCTCTTTGCGTTTTCGCGATCGCCTTTCTGCAACAGCGCCATCGCATAGTGGTAGTGATACGTCGGATTCTGGGGTGATTTCACCACCAGCGTCTTGAACGTATCGATCGCATTGTCGGTGAGATTCTTCTTCAGATAGATCCAGCCCAGCGTATCGTTCACCTCCGGATGCTCCGGGAGGCGCTGCTTGGCGCGCTGCGCGTAGGTCAGCGCCAGATCCAGATCACCGTTCGTCTGCGTCATCAGATAAGCCAGATTATTGAGCGCCAGTGGATTGTTGGGATCGATGCGAATCGAATTTTCGTAGTACTTGCGCGCCACCTCGGGCTTGTTCTCCATCTCATAGAGCATCCCGAGATTGGTGGTGATCGAAGGATTGTTCGGCTGTCCCTGCCGCGATTTTTCAAGCGAATTGATGCTCTGCTGGACATCGCCCTTCCGCAGATAGGATTCGCCGACTCGCACCCAGAGATCCGATTGCTGCCGCGGGTTGGTGACTTTGCCCAGCAGACTCTGATAAGTGGCGATGGCCTTGTCATACTGGCCGGCGCTCAACTGGGAATTTCCCAGTTCCCTCTGCAAGTCCAGATTCGCCGGCTTTTTCTGCGCCTCCGCTTCCACAATCTGGACGGACTTGTCGGGCTGCCCGTCGAGCAGCAGGGCCTTGGACTCTCCCAGCAGCCCGCGAAGATTGTTGGGATTCGCTTCATACGCGCGCCGGAACATGTCTTCGGCGTCTTTGATTTTCTTCTGACCCAGATCGAGAGCGCCCATTTCCAGCAGGGTTTCCACCTGGTTCGGCTGCTTTTCCAGGACGGCGCTCAGGACGGCGCGCGCATCATCGAAACGCCGCAATTGCTGCAGGGCGGCGGCCTTCATGACCTTGACCTGAGGGTTGTTGGGCACGAGCGCGATCGTGGCGTCTGCATTGCGGAGAGCGGCGTCATTGTCGCCGCGCAGCAGCGCGATCTGCATCTGGGCGAGACGGGCCGGAATGTAATCGGGGCGCAGCCGGACGGCGGCATCGAAGTCCTGCCGGGCCTGTTCATAGTCGCCGTGGGCGTAATGGGCGCGGCCCAGATTGAAGCGCGCCACAAAATTGTTGGGTTTGGCCGTGACCACTGACTGCAGTTCGCCCAGGGCGTCGTTGATATTGCCCCGGTCGAGCTTGAAGGTGGCCTCGAGACCGCGGGCTTCCGGATCCTTGGGGTCGTTTTTCAGAATCAGGGCGTTCTTTTCGTATGCCTGACTCGCCTTGCCGGCGCGGATGTACGCCTCGACTTCGTGCTTGAGATACGTGTCTTTGCGCGAAGGATCCTTCTGGATTCCCAGTTCGTACTCCTTCATCGCTTCGTCGATTTTGTTCACGCGAAGGTAGAAGTCGCCGGATTGAAAATAGGCGTCCGGAAATTGCTTCAGGTCGCTTTTCATGCCGTCCAAAAGGGCGACCAGAGCCGGCTGGTTGTTCGTGCCGAAGTAGAACTGCGCCAGCGTCAGCCGCAGTTGCGTGTCTTTGGGATTGCTCTGGATCGCGGACTTCAGGATCGCTTCCGCTTCCGGCACTCTCTTCTGCCCGAGGTACAGCCGGTACAGCTCGTAATAGCTGTTCAGATTGTTCTTGTCCTTGCCGATGATGCTCTTGAAAAGCATCTCCGCTTCCGCGGCCTCGCCATCCACGACCAGGGTGCGGCCGAGTGCGAGCGTAATGACGGAATCGCCGGGTTTGTTGTCGAGGGCCTGGCGGTATTCGGAGATTGCAGTCCCGATCTGCTTTTTCGCGTCCTCAATCTGGTGGGCACGGTAGAGTTTCGCCATCGCCAGCATGGCCAGATCCCCGCTCAGTTTGTGGCCCTGCCAGCCTTTCGGGTTCCGTTTCAGCATGGCGTCGACGGTCTGCTGCACTTCCTGGATCAGCGCGTCGTTGTTCTGCTGAGCCTGTGCGGCGATGATCATGATTTCCGAGAGCTTGAGATCGGTGTCGTCGCGCTCCGCGGTTCCCGGCTTCAACAACTCCTGCGCACGGCGGAAAGCCGGCACGGCATTCGGAATCTGACCTTCCTTCAGGTCCGTCAGGGCCAGATGATAGTAGGCCGGCCCGAATTTCCGGTCGGTTTCGATCGACTTCCGGAACATGATCGACGCTTCTTTGTAACGACCGGCGTCGAAATACTTGATCCCGCTCTGGAGGTATTTCTGCTTCAGGTAGTTCGGATCCCGGTTGCACGAAACCAGGGACAGCGCAACGAGGGCTAACGCAACATATCGCATGATGGGTGACGAACCCATTGTCCTACAAATTGAGGAAATTGTGGATTTTGAGACATTAAGTGGGCAATGGAACGGTCACGGTACCAATGTTTCGCACCTTTCGAATAGCCATTCGTTAACAGAAAACTGCGGCAAAAAGTAACAAAAAATACTTGAAAATAGACCAAAAGTACTGGTTCCGCTAATAAGCAGAAAAACGCAGGGGAATTCAGCGGGCGTTCCGGACTCGGCGGGCCACGATCAGCGTCACGTCGTCCGCGGGCGGCGCTCCCGCCGTATACGTCAGGACGGCCTGGTTGATCCGGTCGATGATCGCTCTGGAGGACTGGCTGCGGACGGGAATCACCGCCTTGGCGAGGCCCTCGATTTCAAACTCGCGGCCCTCCGGATCCGTCGCCTCGGTGACCCCGTCGCTGTAGATGACGAGAATATCCCCTTCGGCAAGATGGGCGCGGTGTTCCCTGTACTCGCTCGCTGCAAGAATGCCCAGCACGGGTCCGCTGCCTTTGAGCTGTTCGTATTCACCGGTGGCGCGGACGATCACCGGCGGGTTATGCCCCGCATTGCAGAACGTCAGTTCGCCGGTGTCTCCGTCGAGGATGCAGAAAAACAGGCTGATGAACCGGTTTGAGGGGCACTTGGCGGATGTGATGCGGTTGAGGCGGGTCATCACGTCCGCCAGGCTCTTCGGTTCTTCGATCAGGACCTGCACCCGCGCCTGTAGGCCCATCATGAGCAGGGAGGCGGGCATGCCTTTCCCCGAGACATCGCCAAGAACCATGGCGATGCGGCTTGCGCCGTAAGGGAAAAAGTCATAGTAGTCGCCGCCCACGGTGCGGCACGGGGCATTGTGGCCCGCCACGTCGAGCCCGCGCACCGCCGGAGCGACGGCGGGAAGCAGGCCCTGCTGGATCTCCGCCGCCTGTTCGAGATCGCGTGCCATCAACTGACGCGCCTGCTCCGCCTCGGCCAGGCGAGTGTGTTCGATCCGGATGGCGGCGACGTTCGCCATCACAGTGAGCAGGTTGAGGTCGTCTTTGGTGAATTCGCGAAGCAGGGAAGGGGAGTCGACGTAGATCAGACCGATGATCTTCTCGCGCGTTTGCAGCGGGACCGCCATGAGCGTCCGGATGTTCTGTTCGACGATACTGCGGCGTTCCCGGAACGCGTCGTCCACAGAAGTATCGCGCACCAGGACCGAATGGCCGCTGTTCAGGACACGGTCGCGAACCGCCGTGCTGATGCGAAAGCCTTCGCCCTTGTTCGCGCGCACCAGCAGGTCATCGTCCTCCGCCGTCATCAGGACCCCGCGGTCGGCTTTGACCGTCTGAATCGCAAGATCGAGGATGAACCGGAAGAGCTCGGGCAAAGGCCTGTTCCCCGCCAGCTCGTTACCGGCGCGGACCAGAGCCGAGATATGAGACGCAGCCAGCAACTGGGCTTCGTCGATGCCGCCGTCGCTGTTGATGACGCCTTCGAGCTGTGTGATGACCGTGGAGGAGCTGGAGTGTTCTTCCGCGTCTTCGCGGGGATCGAAGACCACGACGGGCTTCCGCGGCCTTTGCGCGTGCGCACCGGCGCCGTCATATACAAGAACCAGGTGACCGGCCGCGATTCTGTCGCCGGACTTCAACCGGGTGCGGGCGGTGACTCTCGTGCCATTGAGCATGGTGCCGTTCTTGCTGCCGAGGTCGCGTATTGCCCACCCGTCACCGTCGCGTTCGAGCGCCAGGTGCTGGCGCGAGAGTCCGTTGTCGTCGGGGAAGGAGAGTTCGGTCGCGCTCGAGCGGCCAAGAGAGATCCGCTCCGCGTTGAGAGGCACAAAGCGGTTCTGGCCGTCGGGCGT
>CAZXCO010000495.1:0-8025 GCA_964639095.1 uncultured Solibacteraceae bacterium | reverse complement strand
CCGACGGCATCGGCCCGGCCCGGCACCTCGCGGTGGCTTCGAATGGCGATGTCTACGTGGCCCTGCAGCGAACCGGCGAACGCGGCGGCGTGGAAGCGCTCCGCGACACCAACGGCGACGGCAAGTTTGACGTGAAAGAGCATTTCGGCTCCGAGAGCGTCACCGGCATCGGGCTTCGCAACGGCTACATCTATATCGCCACGCCGACCAGCGTGGAGCGTTACAAGATGACACCCGGAAAATTATCGCCCGAAGGGCAGCCCGAGACCATCGTGACCGGAATCCCGATGGAGCGTGAGCATCAGGATAAAGGGCTCACGTTCGACGGCCGCGGCTCGCTTTATATTAATGTCGGCGCGCCTTCGAACGCCTGTCAGGCCAGGGACCGCGCAAAGCTGTCGCCCGGTCAGGATCCCTGCCCGATTCTCGAAAAGCATGGCGGCATCTGGAAGTTCGACGAAAACAAGCCCAATCAGAAACTGGAAGACGGCGTGCGGTTCGCCACCGGGCTGCGTCAGATGCCGGCGATTGTCTGGCATGACGGCGCGCTCTATATCGCGATGAACAACCGCGATCAGCTCGATACCCTCTGGGGGACCGCCTTCACCGCGAAGGAAAACGCCGAGCGCCCTGCCGAGCCTCTCTTTCGCGCGGTCCAGGGTTCCAATTTCGGTTGGCCCTACTGCTTCTGGGATTACGGGCTGCAGAAGTTCCTGACCAACCCCGAGTACGGCGGCGATGGCAAGAAGTCGGATCGCTGCGGCAGCTTCACGCCTCCGATCGCGAGCTTCCCGGCCCATTGGGCTCCCGTCGACATCATGTTCTATACGGGCTCACAGTTCCCGTCGAAATACAAGAACGGCGCCTTCATCGCCTTCCACGGTTCCTGGAACCGCGCCCCGCTGCCGCAGGCGGGATACAACGTGACTTTTCAACCGATTTCGAAGGGGAAAGCTTCCGGAAAGTTCGAGGTGTTTGCCAGCGGCTTTGCGGGTCCGAACGAAATAACCCGGCCGAATCAGGCCGTGGCCCGTCCGGACGGCGTCGCTCAGGCGCCCGATGGATCGCTTTACATTACCGACAGCGAGAAGGGCAAAATCTGGCGCGTCCTCTACACCGGGAAGAGATAAATACGACGGCAGGAACGCAATTGTGGGGCAGGACAACGTTTTGAAGTCTCGCCCCACCGGCTTTGCTGAATTTGCCGTGGACGGCGTCGCTGCCCGCTTACGCGGCCGCGGTCGCGCCCTTGATCATTTCCACTTCGATTTCGATCTTCAGATCGTCGCCCACCATGATGCCGCCCGTCTCGAGCGCGGCGTTCCAGGTCAGTCCGAAGTCGCTTCGTTTGATTTTCGTCGTGGCCGACGCGCCCGCGCGGAGGTTTCCCCAGGGATCTTTCCCTTCCGACGTGGGTCCTTCCACGTTCAACGTCACCTCCCGGGTCACTCCGTGAATCGTCAGATCGCCCGTCACCTTCGCTTCCCCGGGGCCGCTGTAATCCACCTTTTTGCTCTGGAACGTAATCGTGGGATATTTCTCCACGTCCAGAAAATCCGCGCTTTTCAGATGCCCGTCGCGCTGTGCATCCAGAGTATTGATCGTGCTGGCGTCAATCTCAGCCCTCACCGTCGAGGCGGCCGGATTGTCCGAGTCGTAAACAGCCGTCCCCTTCACGCTGCTGAAGCCCCCGCGGACATTCGTAATCATCATGTGGCGAACACTGAACTGCGCACTCGAATGTGCGGAATCGATCTCGTAGGTGGTCTTCATGAATTTCCTCGTTGTTCCTTCAAAGTTGTTGGCTCAGACACGCGGCGTCACAGTTCCATTGGATGCCGCAGCTGCGCCGGTGACTCTAAATATAATCTGGCATTGGTGACACTACAAGCAAATGAAACGAAGTAATTCTGCCGCCCTGGGCGCGCTCGCTTTGACAATTCTGGCCCTCGCCGGCTGTTCGGGCCAGAAGCCCGCGCCAGAGGCGAAGGGGGCCCCAACGGAAAAGCTCACGCCGCTGCCCGGCATGCCGCCCGTTGAGAACCCATCCGATATTTATGCCGCCGATCACGCGGGCAATCTGAGCCCCGTGGTTCGTGATTTCCCATCCAGAATTTATGTGCCCAACAGCGGCAGTAACACGGTCGACATCATTGATCCCGCGACGTACAAAATCATCGGCCATTTTCGGGTCGGCAAGCAGCCACAGCACGTGGTTCCTTCCTACGACCTCAAGCGGCTCTGGGTCCTGAACGACCTCGGCGACAGCCTCACCGCGATCGACCCGGCCACCGGCAGGAAAGGCAAGATCATTCGCGTCGAAGATCCCTATAACATGTACTACACGCCTGACGGGAAATACGCGATCGTCGTGGCAGAGGCCAGAGAGCATCTCGATTTCCGAGACGCTCAAACCATGAAGCTGGTCGATTCCCTGAAGGTCGGCTGCAAGGGCGTCGACCATATAGATTTCACGGCCGACGGACGTTTTCTGATCGCCAGTTGCGAGTTTGCCGCCGAACTCGTCAAGGTGGATGTCGCGAATCGAAAGGTGGTCGGCAAGATTGCGCTCGAACAAGGCGGGATGCCTCAGGACGTGAAGACTTCTCCGGACGGGAAGGTCTTCTATGTGGCGGATATGCACGCGGACGGCATCTATCTGATTGAACCTTACAGCTTCAAACGCATCGGCTTCATTCCGACCGGCAAAGGCACGCATGGCCTTTACGTGAGCCGCGATTCGAAGGTGCTCTATATTTCCAACCGCGGCGAGGGCAGCATCACGGTGCTGGATCTGGCCACGCGGAAGAAGATTGCGAAATGGCAGATCCCACATGGCGGAAGCCCGGATATGGGTGGCGTCTCGGCCGACGGCAAAGTGCTCTGGCTGTCGGGCCGGTACAACTCGGAGGTCTACGCCTTCGATACCTCCGACGGCCACCTGCTGGCGCGGATCAAAGTCGGAAAGGGGCCCCACGGCCTTTGTGTCTATCCGCAACCCGGCAGGTATTCGCTCGGCCACACCGGCGTTTTCCGCTGAGGCGCGTTCAATTCTTCTCATCCGCGCCGTGAAAGAGAGGCGCCGGATACTTCACTTTTCCGTTCTTCACCTCGGCGAAGGGTGTCATCCGGTGCGGTTCCGCCCGCGCCGGACTTGCCAGTTCGAAAACTTCCACGCCGCGCGCCATCAGCGCGTCGCCGATCAGCGATCTGTGGCATCTCCATGGCACGGCCTCGGCGCACATCACCGCCGTGCGCCGCTTCGAGGCCTCCGCCATCAGCCGTTCCAGACCCTTCTCGAATTCGTGCGTCTCCATATAATCGGCATAGCCGCGAAACGAGAGATTGCGCCACGCGGTGTTCGTGGAATCCGCACGCGGCTTGCGTAGTCCGCCCAGTTCGCCCAGATGCAGATAGTCGATCTGCACGCATCGCAGAGCATCCGGCAGCGTCTCGCGGTTGAACTGCGGATTGTGCCTTGAACGCGGCACGGTCCGCACATCGACCAGCAGTTCGACCCCATGCGCCTCGAGAAGAGCGAGGAACTCTTCGATCGGACGCGTCGAATGTCCCACCGTAAATACCGGTTTCATGTCTCCCGTTCAAAGCCTATAATGAGAGCCGGCATTTCGCCCGGAGGGCCTATGCTTTCTCAGAAGACGGGCAGGCGCGAGTTCTCGAAAAGCGTGGGTCTCACCGCGCTGGCCACGCTCGGCATCTCCGCCGGGCGCGGCGCCACTTCCAGAACCGAAAAAAAGCAGTGGGCGCACGAGCATCTGAAGGGCATGGAAAACGTCATCATGCCCTCCTTCTCGCCCGACTTCAAAAATCTGGACGAAGCCGGTATCCGCCATGACGTGCGGCAGAGCGTGAAACACGGTTTCTTTTCGTCGACCGTTTCGGCGACAGGAGCGAGCCCGGAACAGCGCAGTCGCCTTATGGAAATCGTGCGCGACGAATCCCGCGGCAAAATGCTGACGTCGACGATCGTCGGAGGCTCCGCCGAGTCGGCCATCGGAGCCCTCGCTTCCGCCGAGCGAATGGGCTGCACCCATGCCATGGTGATATATCCCGGAAACCTGAAGCCGCAGTCGGAAGACGAAGTCTATGCGCACTTTCGGAAAGTCGTGGACTCCACGTCGCTCGCTGTGATCCTTTACGGGTCCGATGTCCCGGCGCTGCGGCGGTTTCATCCCACCGGAATCCCGATCGGCGTGTTCGACCGTTTGGCCGATGTGCCCAACGTCGTGGGAGTGAAGCTGACCCAGCCGATGAGCGTCGCCACCGCGTACGAGCTTTGCGAGCGTCTCTCCAACCGGCTGATCCTCGGCGCGGTGAACCTCGACCTGGTTCCGGTCCTGGCCATGAACTATCGCAATATTCAGTGGAGCGGCGAATGGATCGTGGAGGCGGTGCAGTCCCCGGAAAGGCCATATGCCGTCGAATTCATGAACCTGGCAGCCCAACGCCGCATGGACGAGGCCATGAAGGTGTACTGGCGGATGCAGCCTCTTGTGGATGCGATCTATAACCTCCAGGCCCCGCTGTTGCTGCATGGGAGTCATCCCTGGGCGCACATGAAGTATTACCAGTGGTGTACCGGCGGGAACGGGGGATTGCTCCCGTTGAAATCGTCGCCTTATCTTCCCGTACTCAATTCCAGAGGCAGAGAAGAGATCCGGAGCACTTATAAAAGAGCCGGCATCGAGCCGGTGGACCGTCCCGAAGAGGAGTTCGTCGTGGGCAGGATGAATTACGCCCGCGGCATCCGGCCTGCGGCGCTCGCCTCCACGCCCGTTTACGCCTGAACGCGACCCGGATAGCCACGGACGGCTGCGGCAGCCGCCGCGGCGGAGGGCGTTGATATCCTTGAAATTCGTTCCGCCTGGTTCGAAGGAATCCGCGACATTATGATCATCGACACTCACCAACACTTTGTCCGTCTCGCCAAACGCCCGGAGGTGGAAGGCTTCCGCGAGGCCCAGCTTGCCGGCAAAAATCCCGACGCCCTCCCCGACATCAGCGATGCCGACATTTCGAAAAGCCTGCAGACCGTTGTCGGCCTGATGGACCAGCGCAACATCGATGTGGCCTTCGCCTCGCCGCGCGCAAAAGCCATGGCCACCCACAACGGCACGGCGGAACAGAACGGGGTCTGGGCGGACCTCAATAACAGCCTCGTGTTGCGCGCCTGCCATCTCCATCAGGGCCGTTTCGCACCGGTGGGGATGCTTGGCCAGCACCAGACATGCCCCGGCGACCGTGTCGCAAAACAGCTCGAACGCTGGGCCGGGGAAGGTTTCGTGGCCTTCAATCTGGACCCGGATGGCACCGGCGGACACTGGTCCAACGCGCCGTTCACGGGCAAACAGAATTACCCCATCTTCGAAGCCGCGCAGGCGCTCGATGTTCCGCTCGTCATTCACGGCAGCGAATCCATCAACCCGAACTTTCCCCACACGGCGGTCCAGTATCTGGTCGCGGATATCACCGGATTCGTGCAGCTCATGATGGCGAAGGACCTTTTCAAGGACTTCCCGCGGCTGCGCTTTCTGATTCCGCACGGCGGCGGCGCACTGCCCTGCCAGATGGGCCGCTGGCGCGCCATTGCGAAATACAACAACTGGGCGAGCCCCGACGAGATCCTCGCCGCGGGCAATGTCTTCGTCGATACGTGCGTCTATAACGACATGAACATGAAGACGCTGTTCGAGGCCGTGCCGCTCGACAACATTCTCTTCGGTTCCGAGTGCGACGGCGCCTTCCCGGGAGTGGTCAATCCGGAAACCGGCGATCAGGCCGACAATACGCGCCGCTATGTCGAAGGTTCTCCGCTGGACGAAGCCGCGAGAAAGCGTGTCTTCAGCGAGAACGCAAAACGCGTCTACCCGCGGGCCAGCCGCTGGTTGAAACAGTAGAGCAGGAAATCATACGCACTGGACGCGCGGGAGGAAGATCTCAGGCCACTGAGAGCACCGGTTTCTTCTCGTCCCGCGCGCTCAGGTAATAATGCACAGCCGGCGTAACGAGCAGCGAAAGCACCATCGACGCCAGAATCCCGCCGATCACTGCAATCGCCAGCGGCTGCAGCATCTGCGAGCCCGCGCCGATCGCCAGTGACAGCGGGATCATGCCCGCGACCGTCGCGAGCGCCGTCATCAGGATGGGCCGGAGCCGTCTTTCACCCGCCTCGATCATCGCCTCCCGCGCGGAGCAGCCCTGCGCCCGGAACCGCTGATCGGCGTCGAGCAGCAGAATGCCGTTCTTCGCCACGATTCCGATGACCATGATCAGCCCCATGAAAGAAGAGATGTTGAATGTGGTGCCGGTGATCAGGAGGCCGAGAAATACACCCGAGGTCGAGAGCAGCGCCGAGGCCAGAATCGCAACCGGCGCCGCGAAGCTGCCGAACTCGAACAACAGCACGGTGAACACCAGTACCACCGCCAGCGACAGAACGACCAGCAGATCGCGGAACGATTTCTGCTGCTCTTCATAAGTTCCCCCGTAAACCACGCGGATCGACGCGGGCAGGTGCATATCGGCCACGGCCTTCTGGACAAGCTCCATGCCCTTTCCCAGACTGACGCCCTCGAACCGGCCCGTGACGGCGACGTCGCGCTGCAGATTTTCTCGCCGGATTTCCGTCTGCCCCGCCTGGTCCTCGAAATCGGCCACCGAGCCGAGCGTGGCCGTTTTTCCGGTCGAGCTGACGATCATCGTATTCCGGATGCGATCGAGCGAAGCCCGGTTCTCCTCGGGAAAGCGCACTCGGATCTGATAGGAACGGCCGTTGACAATGACGGGCGGCGGCGCTGGCTCGCCCTGCAGGATCGCGCTCGCATCGAGTTCCACCTCCTGCGGCGTGAAGCCGGCACGCGCCGCGACGGTCGGGTTCACCTTCATCACGATGGCCGAGCCGCTGATCGTGTCCTCGATGCCGTTTTTCACGTCCTTCACGCTGTCGATTTTCTTGATCCGGTCGGCCACCTTCGGGGCCCATTCCTTCAGAAGATCGGGATCCTGCGAAAAGAGCTTGATCTCGATCGGCTCGGGAGAGTTGGAAAGATCGCCGATCTGGTCCTGCAGGGTCTGGATGAACTCGACATCGAGCTGCGGATATTCGTCGTTCACCTTCTCCCGCACATCGGAAATCACCTCATCGATCGAGCGGCTGCGTTTGCTTTTCAATTTCACCGAAAAATCGCCCGTGTTGGCTTCGGTGACCGCTGCGAGGCCGAGCTGCAGGCCAGTGCGGCGCGAAGTGCTCTCCACTTCCGGCGTGGAGGCGAGAATTTTCTCCACACCGAGCAGCACCTGATTCGTATCATTGAGCGACGACCCCGCGGGCATCAGATAGTCGAGAATGAACCCACCCTCATCCATCGCGGGCAGCAGATCGCTTCCCAGCGCGTTGTAACAGAAGTACGAAGCCACCACCAGCAGCACGCAGGCGCCTCCGAGCACAAGCGGATACGCCAGCGTAAAGCGCAGCGCACGCGCGTAGAGACTCGTAACAGGGCCCATGATGCCCGTCGCCGCGCCGTGCGCATGCGAACTCATCTCCCCCGCCGGCCGGCGGCGCAGAAGGTAATGGCTCAATGTCGGCGTCCAGGTGAGCGCCAGCGCGAGCGATGTCAGAAGGGCCGTGCCGACCGTTAGCGCCAGGGCGCGGAAAAACGTTCCCGTAACCCCGGTGATTGTGATCAGAGGCAGAAACACCACGATCGGCGTGATCGTCGATCCCACCAGCGGCGTGCGAATCTCGCGCAGCGCGCTGCGGATCGCCTCGCCGCGGCTCTGTCCCAGATCCCGGTGCAGCACGATGTTTTCGACAACCACGATGGCGTCGTCGATCACGAGCCCCACCGCGGCCGCAAGACCTCCGAGCGTCATCAGATTGAAGCTCTGCCCCAGCGCCCGCAGCGCAATCAGCGTGATGGCGATGGTGGCGGGAATCACGAGGCCGGCCACCAGCGAGCTGCCCCAGTCGCGCAGGAAGAGCACCAGGATGATGGCCGCCAG
>CAZXCO010000494.1:0-2136 GCA_964639095.1 uncultured Solibacteraceae bacterium | reverse complement strand
GCCTTCAACTGGGCCTTGGTCGGGGGATGATTGGTCGGCAGGGGCTGGTTCGCCGCGGGAGTTGCGGGCACGGGTTGCGCGGTTCCGGCCTTCTGCTCGCCTGTGCCGCTCAATGCACTGGTGGCATCCGCGGGCGCACCGGGCTGGCCGAGCCGGGCGTCCTTCTGCCGGTCGATCGCGTCGGTATCCTGCACAACACCCGCCGTCACGTCGCTGATGCCGTTCTGCCCGCCGCCAGCCGGCCGCGGGACGCTCACAGGGGTCGGCGGAACAATCGACTTCATCGCCGGCGTGCCGCTCTTCGCCGCCAGATACGTGTCCGGATGCGACATGAACGGACCCATCGCGCGGTGGAAAAGACCCGGCCGATGGCGGTTCTCCAGTTCATACTTCATGTGCGCATACGCAACCGGATCCGCTTCCGGAACTGGCCGCTTCATCTCGGTCAGAAGTTCCTTCGCCTCATCCACATGCTCGCTCAACGGATACTCGTGCACGATCTTCGTCAGCGCGTCGGCTTCCTGATTTTCGAAGCGATCGCCCATGTGCTTGTAGGCGTCGGCCAGTTCCCACAGAGCCTCGTCGGCGCCGCTGTAGAGCGGATACTGCTGGGTGACGTAGGAAAGCCGGTTCGCTGCGGCCGGGAAACTGCCGCGATGATGGTAGAAGTCTCCGGTGCGAAACTCCTTGTCCGCGAGGACCTCCTGGGTGTTACGCAGCATCTGTTGCGCCTGCGGCACGAACTTGGAGTTCGGGAACTGAACCATCACCTGCCGGCACTCGTCTTCGGCCCGCTGTCCCTGCGCGCTGTCGCGATCCGCTTTCTCCATCTGCTTGTAGTGGATATTGCAGATCTTGAACTGCGATTCGGCCGCTTCTTCCATGTTGGGGAAAAAGAGAATGAAGTCCTTGTATCCCTGCTCGGCCTGCGCCAGACCGTGGGCGCCGCCCTCGCGGAACCAGCTGTCGGCGATCGCGAGCTGCGCCTTCGCAAGGTATTCGCTCGTGTCGTAGGTATTGATCAGTGTGTTCAACGTGAGTCGCGCGGCTTCGTAGTCTCCGTGCTCGATGTCCTTTATGCCGCGGTCGAACAGCACCTTGTCGGGCTGCAGGGTCTCCTTCGTGATGGGACGCTCGTACTTTTTATGCCGGAACGGGAGACCGAACCCGGAGAGCAGGAAGAAGGCGAGCATGCCTGCGGTGGTAACGAATAAATGATCGCGTCGCTGCATCGAAACCTTGATTTCCTTCAGACTTTAACCGACGTCGCGTTCCGGGCGATCTGTTGCATGTCCTTCACGGCTGCAGCCGGATCGGCACTATGGAAAATTGCCGAGCCCGCCACCAGCCAGTCGCATCCGGATCGCACGATTTCGGCCACATTCGCGGCGCTCACGCCGCCGTCGATCTCGATCGCGAAGTCCAGACGCCGTTCCTCCCGCAGCCGGTCGAGTCTGCGTATCTTGTGTAAAGCGTTCGGAATGAACTCTTGTCCTTCGAAACCGGGATTGACGCTCATGATCAGCACGTAGTCGGCCAGATAGAGAATGTCTTCGAGCGTGTTCACCGGCGTCGCCGGATTGACAACAACCCCCGCCCGGGCCCCCTCGCTCTGAATCATCCGGATCGTCCGGTCCAGATGGGTGGCCGCCTCATAGTGTACCGAAATCTGGTCCGCTCCCGCCTGGACAAACAACGGCGCGAATTTGTCCGGATCGGTGATCATGAGGTGAACATCGAGTGTCAGCCGGGTAACCTTACGGATGGCTTTGACGACAGGAGGACCGATTGTAAGATTTGGAACAAAGTGACCATCCATGATGTCCACATGGAGCATCCGGACGCCGGCCCGTTCCACCTTGCCGATGTCATCCGCCAGGCGCGCAAAGTCTGCCGAGAGGATCGATGGAACAATTTCAACCATTTACGGCCAGCCTCGATTTTAGCATGCGAAGAAGACGTCCACTCCCGCGATGACCGGGCTTTGCAGAGCCTTCTTGAAAGCACCGGCGATCTATCGTGAGAATGTGTTTTTGCAAAAATCCGGCCATTGCGGAAAATCCTCCGGAGCCGCTCCGGAAAGATTAAAATCGCCAGCGGTACTGGAACCATCCTCGATTGCAAGGCATCCGAACG
>CAZXCO010000493.1:0-4823 GCA_964639095.1 uncultured Solibacteraceae bacterium | reverse complement strand
GACCTCGCAGGTCCTCGCGTCGGCAATCGCGCAGGCGCAAAAGGAAAACGCCGATGCGGTGCTGATCCGCCTGAGCACTCCAGGCGGCATGATGGACCCCATGCGCGACATCGTCGAGCAGATCTTCCGCTCGCCGGTTCCGGTGATCGTGTGGACGGGTCCGGCGGGCGCGCGCGCGGCGTCCGCGGGATTCTTCCTGCTGGAAGCGGCGGATGTCGCGGCCATGGCTCCGGGTACGAATACGGGCGCTTCCCATCCCGTGCTTTCGAGCGGCGGAACGATGGACCCGGTCATGAAAACCAAAGTCGAAAACGACGCCGCGGCGCTGATGCGGAGCATCGCCGCGCGCCGCGGGCGCAACCAGCCGGCTGCGGAGAAGACCGTGCGGGAGAGCGCCTCCTATACGGAGCGCGAGGCGCTGGATCAGCATTTGATCGACCTGATCGCGCCTGATCCGGCAACGCTCATCCGCGATCTGGCGGGCCGGGAAATCACCCGCTTCGACGGCCGCCGGCAGGTTCTGCACTTCGGGAGTCCCGAAATCGATGTTTACAAGCCGTCGCTGCGCCAGCAGGTGCTGCTCGCGATCGGCGACCCCAACATTGCGCTCCTGCTGCTCGTGCTTGGAGTGCTGGGAATCTACCTCGAATTTTCGTCTCCGGGACTCGTCGCGCCGGGCGTTGTCGGAGCGATTCTGGTGCTTCTCGGGCTCACCGCTCTCTCGATGTTCCCGATTGACTGGCTCGGGGCGGCGTTGATGATTCTGGGCATGGTCTTCTTCGTTCTCGAAGCCAAGTTCATGACGCACGGCATTCTCACGGCCGGAGGCGCAATCGCTCTGGCTCTGGGCGCCGTTCTGCTGATCGACACGACCAATCCGGCGATCCGGATCCACTGGACGACGGCCATTGCGCTTGCGCTTCCCTTCGCGCTGATCACGAGCCTGCTGCTTTCCATCGCGGTGCGGGCGCGCCGTAACAAGGTCGTCACCGGCGCTGAGGGAATGCTGGGCCTGTCCGGGGTCGCCGTGGGTGAAATCAACCCCCTCGGGAAGGTCCTCGTACGCGGAGAATACTGGAACGCAAGAGCATCGGCGCGCATCGGAGCCGGCGAACCGGTTCGCATTACCGGAATGGACGGATTGACGCTGCAGGTCGCGCCTGAGGCGGGACTTCACAGGGAGGGTTGATGGCTGGCATACCGCTGTTGTTCGTGATTCTCATCATCGTGCTTTACCTGATCTCTTCGATCAAGATTCTGGCCGAATACGAGCGGGGCGTCATCTTCCGCCTCGGCCGTCTTCTGCCGTATGCGAAAGGGCCCGGCCTGATTCTGGTATTCGCGCCGCTCGACCGCATGGTCCGCATCTCGCTGCGGGTTGACACCATCGAAGTGCCGCCGCAGGACGTCATTACGCGCGACAACGTGACCGTCAAAGTCAACGCAGTGGTCTATTTTCGGGTGGTCGAGCCGCGGCTCGCCGTAACCGAAGTCGCCAACTTCCTTTACGCCACTTCGCAGCTTTCGCAGACGACGCTGCGGAGCGTGCTCGGCGAGGTGGATCTCGACGATCTTCTGAGCAAGCGCGACGAATTGAACGTCCGGCTGCAGTCCATCCTGGACGAACACACGTCGCCCTGGGGAGTGAAAGTCACGCTGGTATCGGTCAAGCAGGTGGACCTTCCGGAGCAGATGATCCGCGCCATCGGGCGGCAGGCCGAAGCGGAGCGCGAAAAGCGCGCCAAGATCATTCATGCCGAAGGCGAGTACACGGCTTCGGAGAAACTGGCCATGGCGGCGGAGGTGATTCAGCAGCAGCCGGCCGCGATACAGTTACGCTATTTACAGACCCTGGTTGAAATCGGAACGGAGAAGAATACCACTATTGTGTTTCCGCTCCCGATCGATATTCTGAGTGCGCTCGGAAATTCGCTCGGCGAAAAGAAGGATGGCGCAGGAAAATTGAAATCATGACGCAGACAGACGGCGAAAAGGAACTCGTTCTCGGGAATAAACAGCTCATCAGTTTGTTTTTTGTGGTGGTCGCCTTGTGCGGCGTGTTCTTTGCGATGGGCTATATGATTGGCCGCAACACATCCACACCGGTTACGGCGAATCTCGAGGGGAGCGCGCCGCCGCCGGTTGCCGCGGCTGCGGCCCGGTCGCCGGAGCCGGAGTCTGCTGCCGAACCGGGCTCCGCGGACACGGGACAACCGGATGCCGCCGCCGATCCGTCCGGGGATGGAGCGCAGGGCCCGGGCGCTCCGCAGGCCGATTCCGCGCCGTCCCCTGCGGCACGCGTGGATTCCGCTGCGCCTGTCGAGACCGAGCCCGTCGCCACGCACCCCGTCTCCACGCAGGCTGCACATGACACGCCGGCGGCAGTTCCGCAGCCCGGCGCCACTTATCTTCAGGTCACCGCGCTGCGCCGCGCGGATGCGGACAACCTCGTGAAGACTCTGCGGGAGCAGAACTTCCCGGCCCTGGTCGCCGGCAGCTCGAAGCCGGATCTCTTTCGCGTGCTCGTCGGCCCGTATCACCTGACGGCGGATGTCGCAGCCGCCAAGGCGCGCCTGAAGTCGCTTGGATTCGCCAACGCCTTCGTCCAAAGATAATTTCCGTATATAATCCCGGCATGTGGCGGAGAGAATTCGCGACCAGTCGCCCCGGGCAGGCGACGGGGATCATGGATGTCTGAGCGGCCGTCGCGCCGGAAATTCGTCGGGAGCGTTGTAGCAAAAAGTCTCGGCGCGTCCGCGGCGGCATCCGTGGCGTCGGGCCAGCCGGCAGGCAAAGTAACCGGGTTCGACCACGTCGCTCTGCCGATGCAGAATACCGAGGCCATGCTGGCTTTTTACCGCGCGCTCGGCTTTGATGTCACGGAAAACGCCGCAGCCTGTTCCGTGTATATCGGCGACCAGATGATCAACTTTCACCGGCCGGCCACGTGGCAGCGCAAATCGTTCACCCTCCGCGCCCCCGCGGCGAAGCCCCCGTGCGGGGATCTGTGCTTTGTCTGGGACGGCGGTCCCGATGCGCTCAAAGCCATGCTGGACCGGGCGGGCGCCAAAATCATCGAGGGGCCGGTCCCCCGGCAGGGCGGGCGCCGGAAAGCTTCCTCCAGTGTCTATGTGCGGGACCCGGACGGCAATCTGCTCGAATTCATGATCTATTGACCAATGCCGCGGTCCCCTTTCAGTCCGCCCGTTTGCCATCGATGGCCGCGCGGACCATTTTCGTGAACTCCTGAACGTAGACTGTTTCGTTCAGTTCCTCGTGCGCCCGCCGGTATCCCGCGTCGCCCATGCGACGCCGGAGCTCTTCGTCGCTTAAGAGCTGCCGCAGCCGCGACGTGAGGGCGCGACCGTCCTCGCGGGGGATCAGAAAGCCGTTCTCTCCGTCGCGCACGAGAACCGGTATTCCGCCGACCTCGGAGCCGATGACCGGGACGCCCGCCGCCATCGCTTCGAGCAGCACACGCCCGAGCCCCTCGCAACGGCTCGGCAATACCAGAACCATGGCCCCCTGAATGACTTTGATCGCCTCCGGATGCGGCCGCGGCTTCAGGACTTCGATCTGCGCCGTACCCCCGATAATCTCGTCCAGTTCCTTCCGGTCGGGATAAAAGCCCATCAGTTTCAGCTTGACGTCCGGGAACTCCGGCGCGATGTCCTGAAAGGCCCTGATCAGGATGTCGGCCCCTTTCAGATACCAGGGGGCGCCGACCATCAGCACATAACGGTCATCGGTTGCGCGCGAATTGCTTCTGTCGATTTTCGAAACGGGAACGAATTCGTGAAAAACGGAATTCGGCGTGGACCTTAACAGGCGCCAGGGAGCCAGCAGGTTCGGATAGAGAAAGTGCGCCCGGTCCGACGCCATCATCGTCATGTGAAGGCAGACGTCGGAATAGAGTTTCATGACGCGCTCGCGCAAGCGGGGACGGGGCCGCTCCGAAATGTAGACCCACGGCGGGCTTGTCGCGATTTCAATCACCAGCCTTGCGCCGGTCAGGAACTTCAGCGCGGCGGCACACAGGCCCGTCGTCATGTGGGAATACGCAACGATGCAGTCGAATGGCCGTTCTCTATACAATTCGCGGCCCTTGCGCACATAAAAACGGAACAACGCCAGCCGGCTCCGGATACCGCGCGCGGACGGTGTCAGGAACCAGTGGTAGCGAAACCTTCCCACGGTGTGTACCGGATAAGAACCACGTCCGAATACCGCTTCCACCTCCTCCGGCGTGCGGAACCAGATCGGATGCAGAACGTCTCCCTCCAGTGTTTCGGATAACAGCCGGAAGCGATCCGTCTGCGGATCCGTTGGGGGCGGCAGGACAGTCGAATGGACGTAGACGATTCGCATCTGGCTATGGCTGTTCCCGCCCGGAGAGAGCCGTCATGCTGGAGCGATTGCTGCGGGACCCCGAAATTTGCGCGGAACGCTGTTTATTTCCAATGATTGATTTCCAATAATAGCGTGATGGCGCGCGGCAACATCGCCCTGGCGTCGCTTTCCGCCCGGGCTGCATCCGGCTATCGAGCCGGCCGGCTCCTGCACATGCATTTGCACCGCGAGCCGTTCGAGCGCTGCCAGCCCATCGACATCGCGTTCAAGCTCAGAAAAGACCTGAATATCGCGGACGGCGCTTCCATAAGCCTCCCGCAGCTTCCACACGCTTTCGCGATGGGAGTCGCTGACCGACCGGTACCAGGCGAGAAGGTCGCCGGCGAGCCCCTTCGGCAGCGTATCGGGAAAGGGGTGCAGCCAGGCGCGGTTGACGCAGAATGTGCCGATCGCGAAATTTCTCTTCGTCAGGG
>CAZXCO010000492.1:0-13229 GCA_964639095.1 uncultured Solibacteraceae bacterium | reverse complement strand
CCCGAGAATATTCATCAGCGTGGATTTTCCGGAGCCGGAAGGTCCCATAATCGCAACGAACTCGCCGCGCCGGATTTGCAGCGAGACATCATCAAGAGCTCTGACGCTCAAATCCCCGATGTGGAACGTGCGGCAAAGGTGTTCAACCTCAATGATGTTCGGGCCAGTGTTCATTGCAGTCACTCATAGCGGAGGGCTTCTATCGGCTCCATGCGGGCGGCCTTCCGGGCCGGGTAGAAGCCAAAGAAGACACCAACAAGCGCAGAAAAAAGAAATGCGAGCGCAATGGACCCGGGGCTGACAAGTGTGGACCATTTTGCAAAGTGCGAGATGAGCAGGCTCGCCGCAATCCCAAGCAGGATCCCTGCGGCGCCGCCGGCAACAGACAGGGTTATTGCTTCAATGAGGAACTGAGAGAGGATATCCTGCGTCTTGGCGCCCACCGCCTGGCGCAGGCCAATCTCTCTGGTTCGTTCCGTTACGGAGACCAGCATAATGTTCATGATGCCGATTCCTCCGACGATCAGCGATACGGACGCAATTGCGGCCAGCAGGAGAGACATAACCTGAGCCGACGACTCCTGCGCCTTGAAGATCTCCTCCATATCGCGAATCGTGAAGTCATCGTCCTCATTGGGCTGCAGACGATGCCGCTGGCGAAGCAGGTCCCGTATCTGCTGCTGCGCCTGGGCCGCTTCACCTTCATGCGCCTGGACCATGACTGAACCGACAGCGGCATAGTTGGCCTGGCTCGTTCCGATCACTTTCTTTTTCGCGGTGCTGATCGGGATGACAATCACGTCATCCTGATCCTGACCGGTTGGCGACTGGCCCTTTGGCGCAAGAGTTCCGACTACTGTGAACGGGACTTTCCGGATGCGGATGGTTTTTCCGATCGGGTCTTCCCCGTAAAACAGATTGTCGACGACTGTCTTGCCCAGGAGCGCGACTTTTGAAGCCGCTTCGACATCCGAGGTTGTAAACGCCTGGCCTTCGCGAATCCCGAGATCGCGAATCGCAAGGTAATCGGGCGTTGTACCCATGAGCTGCGTGCCCCAGTTGTAGTTGGCATAGATGACTTGCACGCCTCCCCGGACGGCAGGCGCGGCATAGGCCGCCGCGTGGCACTCGCGCGCGATTGCTTTCGCATCATCCTCAGTCAGGCTCTGCGCGTTGCCTGTGCCCATCCGGATGCCCGAACTGGTAATGCTGCCGGAAAGCACGACGATGAGGTTGCTGCCGATCGACGCAATCTGATCTTTGATGCGGGCCTGCGCGCCGGAACCGACGGCTACCATGGCAATCACGGCCGCAACGCCGATAATAATGCCGAGCATGGTCAGGGCAGACCGCATTTTGTTGATGCGCAGCGCGCTGAGCGCAATCTTCACGCTCGCCGCAGCCTTTCGAAAGTCGATCGCGCTGTCCATGAATCTCACCGGGCGATGAGCTCTAAAATGTTCTGGGGCCGAATCCTGTTCGCTGGGATGAAGCGGCGGGCTGTCCGGTCGCTGCGATCACCACTGCATCTCCCTCTTTGAGATCGCCACTCACGATTTCGAGGTAGTTTGCATCCCCTATGCCGGTTTTCACCTCTGCCTGCTTCAACCGGCCCTGCGCATCGAGTACCGTTACGGACTGCGTCGGCGGCGCAGCTCCGGCTCCGCCTTTAGCTTTCGGCGTGGCGCCGGACCCAGCGCCCGGGCGATAGCGGAGCGCCGCCTTCGGCAGGCGCAACACGTTGACGGCACGGCCGACAAAGATGGTCACGTTGGCGGTCATGCCGGGGAAAAGCCTGAGATCCTCGTTGGAAACCTGGATCACCACGTCATAAGTGATCACGTTGGATACGTTGATCGGCGCCTGACGAATCTGCACGACGCGACCATGGAAAACCTGGCCGGGCCATGCATCGACAGTAAAGTCGGCGAGGTGATCGAGATGTATACGGCCGATGTCCGCCTCATCGACGTTCGTATCCACCTGCATTTTGGTCAGGTCCTGCGCTATCAGGAAGATGGTCGGCGCCTGAAACGATGCCGCCACCGTCTGTCCGACATCCATATTGCGCGATTGGACTGTGCCATCCACCGGCGCGACGATGCGCGTGTGCTGGAGATTCAGTTGCGCCTGCGCGAGAATCGCTTTGTCCTGGGCAACGACCGCAGTCGCCTGATCCAGTTGAGTGCGAGCGACATCGACTGCCTTTCCGGCGGCATCAGCGGAAGCCTCAGCCGCATTGACAGCCGCCCTCGCTGCATCCACTCCCGCCACCGCCTGTTCGTAGTTGGCTTGTGCCGTGTCGGCATCCTCCTGCGATGTACTGCCCGATTTCACCATGATCTTTCGGCGTTCGTTTTCAACACGAGCCAGCTCTACGGCACTCTGCGCCTTCACCAGATTCGCTTTCTGGCTGACAATATTGGCTTGTGCGCTGGCGAAGTTGGACTGTGACTGTGCGAGTGTCGCGTGTGCCGTGACCACGGCGGCTTTCGCGGCATTGAGGGTGGCGGTAGCCTGATCGACTGCGGCCTTGAACGGAGCCGGATCGATCTCCGCAACCAGTTGCCCTTTCTTCACTTTGGTGTTGAAGTCCGCGTACAGAGCAATGATGTTTCCCGAGACCTGACTGCCTACCTGAACCGTGATTACAGCATTCAGATTGCCGCTCGTCGTCACGGTTGCATCAATGTTTCCCCGCTCAAGTTTCGCGGTCGTGTAGGTTGGCTGACGCCGGCCATGGCTCCAGACCAGCACGGCGGCGGCAGCGAGAACCAGAAGCGCTGCGCCTGCAATCGCCTGGAGTTTGCGTGAGCGCGCCCGCTCCGGCTTGCGCGCGGGGACCGGCAGCGCGTGCGCGGAATCCGCGGCACCGGTCCTGGGTTCGGGCTCTACCAGTCGCATGAAGGCCACCTTGCTCAACCTCGACCGCAAGGGAGCAGGCCGGTGGCCACCTTGAATGGCGGTAAGTCCTTTGATACCCGACGTTCAGTCGGTCACCGTCAGTCAGCAGCCCGCACGCTGCGTGGTTTAGCGCACCTGGGCGCGGCGACGGGTACTGCGGGTGGGCTTCCTACCAAAAGCCCCACTGGTCAAACGCAAGAACGTAGAGCGCCAGCAGAGCGTTGGTGGTTGCATGGGCCGCTATGGCGTTGCCAAACCGCCCTCGCCGCAGTGACGCCAGTGCGTAGAGCGCTCCGGCCAGGGACCCCACGATCCAGCGCCTGCCGTGCAGCAGACCAAAAATCAGGGAACTCGCCAGAAACGCAACCCACGAGAATTTCCGGAAGGAAACGGCCTCGAAGTTCTCATCGATCATCCGCCGCTGAAGGAATCCGCGAAAAGCGAGCTCTTCGGCAACGGGGACCGTGACCACCGCGCCAACTACGCGGAGGAGGATCCACGCGGCCGCAATGACATGAGGCGCCGTGGCGAGTTGAGCCGGCATACTGCCGGACGCAGAACGGTCGAAACCGACCCATATCGCAAACGCAAGAACGCCGCTCGCCGGCCCCGTCCAGTCTATACGCCAGTCGAGAGCTGTATACGTTCGCCGGAATCCCCACAGGGCGGCGGCTGCCGCAAGAAAGCGAATGAAGTAGAGCCATTCGAAATCCGCCGACAGCGCTCTGGAAACCATTCCCGCCCCGAGGATCGCGACAAACGGAGCTACCCAGGGGGCGGTCGGATTTGTCCAGGCAGGCGCCGCGGCCCTGGTCTTCGCCGGCCGGACTGTGATCCACCGGAAATCGCGAGCCGTCAGGCAGATCCCGAGTGCGACGAGATTGAATAGCATCCACCCGGCCTGCGAATGAAATCCCCCGGCCGCGATGCCCTCAAACCCGATATTGCCGATCAGAATCAATGCCGCGATGCGAACGCTGTTCAGCAGGAAAGCGATCGCGGCGCCGCCGGGCAGAAGCAGAAGGGCATGCGGAAACCGGCACTCATTGCGGAAGAGAAGAAGCCAGACGCCGGTGAACAGCAGGATAAGCCCGACACCCTCGAGTCCGGAACACGTTGGAGCGATTGCAACTGTGAATCGGGAGCTTCCGATCGTCATGTGGAGCGGGTCGTTGCTGAAGGTTCCAAACGGCCGCAGCAGCAACTGGACCAGTCCGAAGGTCGTGCGTGTCGCCACGGGCCACAACTGACGCAACACACTCGACCACAGTCCGGCCGCTGCGCCCACAGCCGCCGCCACCAGCCACAGGCTCTCCGTGCTTCGAACGATCTTTCCCCAGAACACCGGTTGGATGAACGCGCTGATTCCAAAACCGATCGCGAGGACCCCTGCTCCCAGCCAGGCCAGAGCGATTGTAGTAGGCCAGGCAGGCGCGGTCGATCCGTATAACAGCCGGGCGAACACCCAGAACCCGGCCATTGCCACCGCATGCAGCACCAGTTGCGGCTTCCCTATACGGAGGCCGTCCATACTGCTGGAGACATCTGCCAGGCGGGAAGAAAAACGCAGGAAAGCGAATGTAATGAAGGCGACCGGGAAAGCGACGCAGCAGCGAAGAATCGCCGGACCCCAAAGACGCAAAAGCGTCGTCAACGGCGACGACGCGTGAAGGTCTGCATTATCGAGCGAAACGGTTATCAGCCCGAGTTCCGCCGAAAAAAGTCCCCCCAGAATGAGGAGCCGGCGTACCAGAACAAGACTCCACAAACGATCCATGCAGAGCCCGGCTATGCTGTCGTTAAGCAGAAATGGGATTCAACTGCGGGGAAAGGGTGCATCCGCAAGCGGACCAGCCATTTCCCCATTTGAAGGCAGGTTACGACTTGCGCCGTCCGCGGACCATCATCGCGACGCCCGCAATCAGCGCAATTGCGCTCGCTCCGGACGCGGGATCGATTTCGGGCACAGCAAACGCCGCCATACTCATGCACTGCATCCCGATTCCCAACAATATCAACGAAAATGCTGTTCGCATCATTCTCCTCCGAACCAGCATTATCAGATGAGATCAGTAATCGGGTCAAACCACCACGGTCCTGGTACTGACCGGAAGGACCACGAATCTTCGGAATGCCTCGGGCGGCTGCCTGGCCGGTTCCTGGACGCTGTAGTGTACGCTGAACAACGGCGCCGGATCTCTCGAGTCCGGTCGCCTGAGAAGCGAGGAGAAATGATGATGAAACTGGCGAGAGCGGCATTACTTCTGGCCGTGGCTTCTGTGGCGGCCTGGGCCCAGGTCAATGCGGGCGAACAGAAGCCCGAAACCAGCCTTCCCTTCACCATGACGACGGTGGCCAACTTTGAACTGCCCTGGCGGCTGGCGTTCCTGCCCGATGGCCGGATGCTCGTCACGGAAAAGGTCGGGCCCGTCTGGCTGGTGTCCCAGAAGGGAGAGAAGATTCAGGTGGCCAATACGCCCCCGGTCTATTGGCAGGGCCAGAACGGCATGCTGGGCATCTTCCTATCGCCCCATTACGCCACTGACCAAAGCATCTATCTCACCTATGTTGAGCCAGGCGAGTACGGCGGGGGGCTGGCGCTGGCTCGCGCCAGGCTGAACGCCACCGCCAAATCTGCCAGACTGGAAAAATTCGAAGTATTGTGGCGGCAGATGCCAAAGGGAAAAGGCGGCCAGGAAGGCGCAGCAGTCGCCTTCTCGCCCGACGGCCAGTATCTGTTCCTCGCCGTTGGCGACCGGCAGCGTTTCACTCCCGCACAGGATCCGAACCAGCCCGAGGGCAAAATCCTGCGGCTGACGCTGGACGGCAAGCCTGCCCCCGGTAACCCCGGCTTCGGTAAAACCGGCGCCGCCACCATTCCCCTGATCGATCCACCCCGTGACACCGAAGCCGCCAAAACTGCGAAGGTGGTCAGCACATATACTTTCCCCGGCCCCAACCTCACTCCGGCTGAGACCTGGACTACCGGCCATCGCACGCCTTACGGCCTGGCGTTTTCACCCGCGGGCGAATTGTGGGAAGTGGAGCATGGCCCGCGCGGCGGCGACGAACTGAACCTGATCGAGAAGGGCAGGAACTATGGCTGGCCGCTCGTCTCCTTTGGCCGAAACTATGACGGCGTGCCCATCGCCAACCCCGACACGAGGACCGACCTGGCGAAGCCTGTGATCTATTGGGCGCCGGTAATCGCGCCGGGCAATCTGATGTTCTACACCGGCAGCAAGACCTTCCCCCAATGGAACGGCAACGGCTTCATCGGCGGTATGGGGACCATGACGCTCAATCGCGTCATCTTTGACGGCCATGGCGGCGCCAAAAGCGCCGAGCGCTGGAACGTGGGGCGCCGCATCCGCGATGTGGAAGAAGGCCCGGATGGCTCGCTGTGGATGCTGGAAGACGCCAACCCCGGCGCTCTGATCCATGTGACGCCCAGGTAATTCCTCCGCATCAGGACAAATACAAAGCAAAAGGGCCGGAGCGATCCGGCCCTTTGCGTTAAGCCGCGGCAAGCAGGTCGGCATGACGAATCCTGCCGCCGGCCGTCTCCCGCAGTTCTCTGGCGTTTGATGGACCAGGCCACTGTAACTGCAATATCGCGCGCCGTGCAAAATCCCGCGAAAAGAGGTACTTTCGAGGCGGTTGATGGCGTTCGGCGTGATAGGATATTTTCACTTGGAAAACATGTCTGTTACTACGCGCAAACTCGGCATGCAGCAGCCGGCGAGTGGGATTCTCGCGACGGTGCTCATCATGGGCATATCGCTCGCTTTCATTTCCCTGTTTGACTACCCCACATTTTCGGGGTGGGCCTCATACCTTCTGATGTGCCTCATTCCGGCGCAGATTGTGGTTTCTGTAACATGGGCCTGCAATCATCCCGGTTTTGCCGCGGCGATGCGGCAGCCCCTGAAAGGCACCTCCCTGGTGCTGCTCACTGTCGTCATTGGCGTGATTGTATCCACAGTTCATTACAAAACCGTTGGCGGCGGAATCGACCCTCCCGCTCCCATGCTGATCATGTGCATCATTCTTTCCGTGATCACGACGTTCTGGTTTGCCATTATGTTCGGCTCGTGGCCGTTCACCAGCCTCATCAAGAACCCGGTCGCCGCGGGACTGGTCATGTTGCTCGGCGTCTATCTCGTCAATTTCGCTCTCTTCCATACCTTCTTTAATTACGAGTTCATGCGGGGTGCTCCCGTGTATGCCCCGGCCCTCGATCCGCACGGCCTGTTCAATGCGTGGAGCGCGCTGGTATTTTTCGTCACGGCGTCCGCGGTCATGTTCCTCATGCTCAATTTCGAGTTGTGGCCCCTGACGTCTTTTCCCGCAATCATGCGGCAACCGGTACTCGGCATCGTATGGACGCTGATTGTGGTGGTCATCACCGCGATTCTGTTTTATCTCGGCGTGGACGTCGTCTGGAAAGATCCTGTCGCATTCATGATCCGTGTTCCGATACCGTTCATCTTTGGCACCATCGTCACGCACAACATGCTCGAAGGATGCCTGTTCGTGAAACTCAAGCAGCCCGTCAAGGGTGTGCTGAACACGGTCGGCACCGTGATCATCGGGACCGGGCTCGCCTGGCTGTATGGTTCTCTGGCGCCGCATGTCACAGGGGCCCTGAAATCAGGACCGCCCGCCTACGACTATGAAATCTGGCTGGCCTCCGCGCTGTTGGCCGTGACATTCCCCTTCCTCATCTTTTACGCGGAATTTTTCAAGATGTGGCCGCTCTGCCGGGTGGAGGTTGCAGAAAGCGTTTCGCACAACTCGAACGCGCGCGCGGCGAGCAGAAAAGGAGCGGCTGTTTAAGCCGCTCCGCGCATTGCCGAACTCGTCCCCGAACGGCAGAGTAAAATCGTTTCTGTTCGCATCGGAGACGAGGGCAAAACAAATGAGAAAGCAGCAATGGGCCGCCGTATCGTTCGCGGCGATTCTGGGGATCCTTGCCAGCCATCCATTGACGGCGGAAGTCCTCGACAAGACCACAAAGGCCGGCGGCGTTACCGTCCACTATAAAGTAGTTCTGCCGAAGAATTACGATCCCGCCAAAACCTATCCTGCCGTGCTCGGGTTTGGCGGCGGCCCCCAGACAATGCGGACCGTGGACAGCGTGATCGACAGAAACTTCCGCGATGAGGCGGAGAAACGCGGCTATATTGTGGTTGCCCCCGCGGCGCCCGACAATCAGTTATTCTTCGAAGGCGGCGAGCGCATCTTTCCGGAATTTCTGAAGCAGATTCTGGCTGCTTACAAGATCGAGAACAACAAGTTTCATATCGCGGGTCCTTCGAACGGCGGCATTGCGTCATTCCATGTCGCCTCGCTGAATCCCCAATACTTCCTGTCGATCACGGCGTTTCCCGGCTATCTTTGGGAGGAAACTCCGGCGCACATCGCAGCTATCTCCGGAATGTGCATCAATATGTTCGTCGGGGAACTGGATCCGATGGGATGGCAGGATCTCATGAAGAAGCAGACCTCGGAGTTTCGCGCCCGAGGGATGAGCGCCCACTACACCGTCGAAAAAGGACAACCCCATCGCCTGGCCACACTGGCTGGGAAGAACGCCAGCCGGCTGTTCGATCTCTTCGACCAGGCCCGGCATGGCTGCGGCAAATGAAGCTTTTCCCCGTTGCGATCCTGCGATCGCTCTAACGGTACCGGCCGTGAAGGTTTGAAGGCTGGTAGAAATCCCGCGATGGTTGCGGATCCCTCGAACCGGTGATCCTGCGCCACAAACGAAGCAGCCAATGGAACATCGTTGACTCCTTTGAGCGCCACACTACCACAAATTGGCGCCGGTAACGAGGGCCGGTCTCGCATCCGGATACACGGGCGGCATGGCGGCAGCCGGCTCTGCGAGGCGGCGAACCGTTCGTGCTCGCCAGGTACAAGGAGAACGGTGGGATCCATTACCGCCTTTACGAGATCTTGCAGCATCTCCGCCGGGAGCGTGGCGTATAGTGAGCGCGGAGGTACTGTACAGTGCCCGATTCCGAAAACATCGCCCTTATTCAGAAGATGTACTCCGCTTTCAGCGCCGGGGACATTCAGACGATTCTCCAAAACGTCAGCACTGCCGCCGAGTGGGTCTGTTACGGTCCTGCAGTCGTACCCTATTCCGGAAGCTTCACTGGCCGAATTGCAGACTTCTTTCAGGCGATCGCAGAGTCGACCACAGGCGGCAGGGTGATACCCGGAAAATTCGTCGCCTCGGGCGACACCGTGGTGGCGCTCGGCCGCTACCTTGCCACAGTTCGCAGAACGTCGGCAAACATCGATACTCCGGTCGCCCACATCTTCACTGTGCGTGACGGCAAGGTCACGAGCTGGATCGGGTTTTCAGACACCGCGGCTGTCGCC
This sequence comes from uncultured Solibacteraceae bacterium, assembly GCA_964639095.1. GTDB lineage: Bacteria > Acidobacteriota > Terriglobia > Bryobacterales > Bryobacteraceae > BOG-234. The sequence continues at coordinate 3,932 of CAZXCO010000492.1, read as the reverse complement.
GCAGCCCACATGGGCACAGCCGCATCGGCCGGCGGATAATCGCGGCGCTCGCCGCTCAGAATGAGAATCGCGCCACGAGCATACCGGACCGTGGAGCGGAGCCCATCCCATTTGTCGTATTGATAAAGCCGAAGCCCGCGCTCAGAAGGCCGCGGTTCGTAGTGGTTGTCGCCTCGGCGTTCGTGGATACCGGATTCGGCCAGACCACACGATTAAAGATATTCGTGAACTCGGCCCGGATCTGCAGGCTCGCCCTCTCTTTTAACCGAAACACCCGTCCGAAGGACAGATTTTCGGCCGGGCGGCGCTGCTGGCGGTAGTCGTTGTAGTAAGCGGCCGAAGTTCCGAACTGCCCGGCCGACGGATCCACCCACGCGTTCGGATTCAGCACCAGCGACTTTGTGGGATCGAAACAGTGGCAGTTCAGATCTTCGAGAAACAATGGCTGCCCGGGGACACGATTCGCGAAGGTCGATCGGAATAGTGCCGTGCTTAGCGAATTATTCGCGGTCGGAACGCGAATCGGCAGCCCCGAGCCATATCGCAGGACGGCGCCGAGCGTCCAGTCGCGCGCGATCCAGGACAGGACCTTGTTGTTCGAAAAATGCGGCGTCGTGTAGTTGCCGGAAAAGACCAGCAGCAGAGGTTGATCGTAACCCGAGATGTATTTATTTAAAGACCGATTGGCGATATCGTTCACCTGAACGCCGATCGGCTGGAAGAACGAAAAGTCCTCCTCGGCCCCGAGCGTCAGTTGCTTCTGCCACGAAAACGAAGCGCTGGCGTCGAGGCCATGGGAGTATCGCTTGGTCACCTTCACCTGCAGCGAGTCGTACCAGGTGTCGCCGTCCGGCGAATAGTGCCAGTTGGTGAGGTTACCGAACTGCGGGAAGGGCCGGATCGACTGCGCTACGGTCGAAGTCATCGGGAAGCCGGGATACGGCGGGTTGCCGAATCCGCGTGCGATCGCCGTTGGCGAATTGATGGGAAGGGCCAGCAGCTTCAAGTCGTTCGGATCGTTGATATCCAGCCCGTGCGCCGAGAGAATCTGCGGGGTGAGGATATTCGGGTTGAGAAGAAATGGCGCATTCCACCAGACGCCGCGGTTTCCCACATAGTCGGCTTCCACCATCAGATTGGGAAATACTTCGCGTTGTATCCCGATGCTCCATTGGAGCTGGCGCGCTGGACGTCCCGCGTTCTGGTCGAATAACTGCGAAGGCGAGCTCGTTGTCCCGGGCAACGGAATCTGGCCTGGATTGAAGTTCGGCCAGTTAATTGTGTAAGGCAGGCCATCCCGCATCAGATAAGCGGGATCGCCATACGAAGCCGTGCTGTAAATCTGCTGCGACCCTGTCGAGAGCGAGAGGCTGTTGTTGTCGTCCGGCTTGGAGTAAGAGATACCTGCGCCGATTCGCAGTACGGTTTTGGGAAGCATCTGATACGCCAGCCCGAGTCTCGGCCCGAAAGCCCACGGATAGTTATGCGCGAAAGAGCAATTGCAGCGCCCGTTCCCATGGCCCTCGAAGATCAGCGCGCCCGGCAATCCGCCGACGCTGGGATTCGGCGTGCTGGGAGAGAAGACGCCGTAGCGGCCATATTGTTCCTTCAGGTAGGTTTGAAAGTCGTAGCGCAGTCCGTAGTCCAGCGTCAGCTTGCGGGTGACCTTCCAACTGTCCTGAATGAACCAGGAGATCCCGTGGCTGCCCATGCGTGTTTTTGTCGGGATGGCCGCGTAGCCGTTGTCCACCCTGCCCAGGAGAAAGCTGGCGTAGTTGAAGCCCACAGTACCCGGCAGGCTCACGCCGTTGAGCGAGGGCAGTCCCGTCTCGTTCGGGCTGAACGCAATCCACGCATTCGAGTAAGTGCGGTTGAACGCCACATACCCGTTCAGAATCGTCTCCGCGCCCACCTTGAACGTGTGATTGTTGTGCACCCATGTGAGGCTCGCCGTTCCCGTCGGCTTCGTGTAGTTCAACTGAACGGCCTGGGCGGGGCCCATGTTGGGGCCGCCGCCCTGTGTCCCCGAGATCGTTTCGATATACGGGAACAGATTCGAAGACGTTCCTCTCAGCCCGAGTTCCTTTACCGGATCGACGTCCGGCGGAGTCTGGGTCTGGATCGGATACAGCAGGCCGGCTCCGAGGTGCAGCAGCAGCGTCGGCGTAATCGTCTGGTCGAAATTCAGGCGGATCGTCTGCGAGGTATTGGTGGTGGGAGTCCCGTTGATAATTCCCGGCAGTCCGTTGTTGTTCGGGGTATTGCTGTAGTTATAGGCCCAGTAACCTGAAATCTTCGAGGCCGGGCTGAATGAGTAATCGATCTTCAGCGACGGCACATAAGTGAGTCTTGAATTCGCATAAGTCGGCACGAAATTGTTGATGAGGCCCGGACCGTTCGCCTGCGGGATCAGCGACTGGATCTTCAGCGCAACCGGATCCTGCTCGCTCAGCGGGATGGTGTTGTTGGGAAACGGGTCCCGTTCGCGAAGGCCGTTTACGATCCGGTCGGTGCCCGGGTCGTAAATCGTGTTTTCCATGATCGGGCGTCCCAGAGGATCGGTCCCGAGTTTGCGGTTCGTGAGAGCCTGGCTGAAGTCGCCGCTGCGATAGGCAGGCGTCGGAACTGTGTAGTTTTTAGTCGATGTGATCGTGGTCTCACGAAACTGTTCGAAGCTGAAGAAGAAGAAAAGCTTGTCGTGGCCGTCGTAGACTTTGGGGATCTTCACCGGGCCGCCCAGCGTAAAGCCATAATCGTTTCTCCGCTGGCGGTTCCGCACGTGCTCGCCGTTGCCCGCATCCGTGTTGGGAGTCCCGGCATTGAGGGCTTCGTTGACGAAATAATCGTAGCCGCTGCCGTGAAACTGATTGCTGCCCGATCGCATCGTGACGTTGAACAGCCCGCCGCCCGCCTGCCCGAATTCTGCGGCGTAGTTGCTGGTCTCGATTGCGAACTCCTGGATCGCGTCCACGCTGGGCGCGGTCAGCGACTGCGTGGCGGAATAGCCGTTGGTCGCATCCTGGCCATCGATGCGCAGCGCCTGCGTATTACTGGGAGTGCCGTTCAGACGAAGGCTCGAATCCGCGCCGAAGCTCGCGCTGCCGGGCAACAATTGAACCACCGAATAGGGATTCCGGATGCCCGCGGTGCCGGCGGCCGCGCTGCCGATCCCGAGCGCCGGAAGATCGTCCAGATGATTGGTGGAAATATTCTCGCTCAATTCGCCGCTCTCGGTTTTGAGCAGGGGCGACGTTTCCGAGACGGTGATCGATTCGTTGGTCGCGCCCACTTCGAGAACCGTATCGATTCGAACCGTTTGCGCGGCCTGAATCAGGATGTTCGGACGAACGTATTTCTTGAAGCCCGGCACTGTTATCGTCAACTCGTAGGTGCCGACCGGCAACTGCGACAGGGTGTAATTGCCCGTCGCCGAACTGGCGCCCGGGAAAACAGCCCCGGTCTCGGCCTGCCGCGCCTCCACGGGGGCGCTTGCCACCACGGCCCCCGCCGGATCGGAAATTGTACCCGTAATCGTACCGCGATCGCCCTGGGCAAACATCGTTGCAGCAAGGGCGCACCCCGCCAAAACAACTGCGACTGACCGCATACTCACCTCGGCTATCCGGGATTGGGAATCCCAGGCTGCGGGTCAGTATATATCCAAATATTTTCTTTATGTCTCCACCTGCAGGAAAAACGGGAATATTCAACGTACGTGTTCGCACGGTTTCCCGGGATAATGCGGCCAGGTCATTAAACAAATGAGCCGCAAAGCACTTACGCGCCATATGTAATGGAGCGTCACTCGTGAGTGACTTGCGATCAGTTACCGTCACCCTGCTCTTTGGTGCCGCTTGCCAGGGGATTTAAGCTTTAGATTATGGACGCCTTGAGCCTTCTCTTTTATTTCGTATCCAGTGCCGCTGCTGCTC
>CAZXCO010000491.1:0-3316 GCA_964639095.1 uncultured Solibacteraceae bacterium | reverse complement strand
GCTGATGACCGTATCGGTCCATACGGTAAAGCCGGTTATCCGCGTAGTTGGAAAAGTAAATCATTCCATTCGCCGCCGTCCACGCGCCGCCGCCGTATTCGTGCACTCGCGTACGCACATTGAAGCCGGGCGGTGTGACATCCTCGCTCGAATAATTCCACGAGACGTAGCGGACGACTACGGAGCGGCCGTTTTCCTGCGGGCGCGACTCCAGCCAGTAAATCTCATCGCCGTCGAAGCGGACCTCGGAGAGCCCGATGGATTGGGCGACGATGAGATCGGAGGTGATGGGAGATTTCCAGAAGCCGTAAGGCGCAGTCTTCACGCTGAGAGATCCATGGCGGGAAATTTTCGCATTCTGAGCCATTATGACGCAGAGGCGGAATGCTGTAAGCTCAATCACCATGAAGGTGTACGAAGTCGAAAAGGGCAGCAGAAGTCTCGATGGTCTGCGTCAGGCGGAAAGGCCGGAACCGAAGCCGGCTGCGCGCGAAGTGTTGATTCGGGTGCGCGCCACATCGCTCAATCATCGCGACCACATGGTCGTGATGGGGACGTATTTTTCTCCTGTGGATCGCCCCACGATCCCGCTATCGGATGGGGCAGGCGAGGTGGTCGCGACGGGGCCCGGGGTCACGCGTTTCAAGCCGGGAGACCGCGTGGCCGGAACATTCTTCCAGGTCTGGCGGGAGGGGCCGCGGAGCCGGCCCTACGCGGCGCTCGGCGTACCGCTGGACGGCATGCTGGCGGAATATGTCGTGCTGCATGAGGAAGGCATCGTCGCCATTCCTCCGGGTCTGTCGTTCGAGGAGGCGGCAACCCTGCCCTGCGCCGGCGTGACGGCCTGGAGCGCCCTGATGGTGCTGGGGAACCCGATCAAGCCGGGCGACACGGTCCTTTGCCTCGGAACGGGCGGCGTTTCCATTCTTGGGATGCAGTTGGCGAGGGCGGCCGGCGCACGGGCGATCGTGACGTCGTCGAGCGATGAAAAGCTGGCGAGAGCCCGCGAACTGGGCGCATGGGAAGGAATCAACTACAGCAGGCATCCGGAATGGCAGAAGGAAGTGGCGCGGCTGACAGGCGGGCGCGGCGTCGACTGCGTGATCGAAGTCGGAGGCGTGGGTACGCTGGCGCGTTCGTATGAAGCCATCGGATATGGGGGGAAGATCGCGCTGATCGGGTTTCTGGCTGGTCCGTCGGGCGAGCAGGCGCCATACGGATTGATGATGAAGGGCGGCAGTCTCCACGGCGTGGGCGTTGGCAGCACGGCGATGTTCGAGGACATGAACCGGGCGATCGAAGCCAACGGGATCCTGCCGGTTGTCGGGAAGGTGTTTCCGTTCGATGCCGCGCGAGAGGCTTTCCGGCAGTTCGGGGCAGGAGACTTCTTCGGCAAAGTCGTGATTACGGTTTAAACGCCGGATTTATCCTGATTTGCCGGCCGTTTTCGTCTTTTCAGCCGTGGCCGTATTTCTCGCAAACTGCAGCAGCGCGTCAACCGCCGCGATCGCGTCCGCACTTCCGCTGTCCAGAATCTCATCGAGCGCAGCGTGCAGCATGTCGCGCAGGTCGCCGCAGGCCGGATTTGCGGGCAGGCGCACCCTGCTGCCCGGCTCGAATACCTTCCTGGGTGAGAAGGGCCGCTGGTCCAGATCGATCGCGATATCTGGAAGCATATGGCGGGCAGCCAGGCTTTTCAATTTCTCCAGAGCGGCCTCGCTGAGGCGCTGCCCGCCCTCATAAGCCCGCACCGATGCGGTGGATATACCCAGTTCCCGCGCGAATTTCTCCTGGCTGAGTCCAAGTGCCGTTCGTAAGCGCCGAATTGGGTTCGAATCCATCAACTTTTACCAAAAATTCTGTTGACTATTGTGGCTCGCCAGCGTTATTACTAGTGCTATCACCGTTGCGAAGACGCCAATGACTAACGATGCCGCGTCTGTCCAGGCTTGCCGAACGAGCGCGGTTCGCACGTCAAGCGTGGCGCGTTCCAAGCGGACGCGAGACAACAGACCGAACGACAAAGATCTGGTTGTTGATTATATCGAGCGGGAACCAGCGTCACGGGGCAGGCTCTACGTGGGTGGGACTTGTGGGTGCAGATAAGGGGCTTCACCAGATTCTTGACGCGATCTTCGACTGCGGAGACGAAGAGTTCAGCCGGGCCACGGATCAGATCCTCCGAACGCAACTGCGCGGAGCGGCGGCTCATCAACAGGTAACTCTGCTGCTCTCGAGTAAGAAGCGGACGCGGCCGGCGGGTAAACGAAAGAAACCTGCTGAATCGGGGACGGTGACGGGTTCGTGACTCCGGTGGAGCAGACGGTTTACGGCGCGGTGCTGAATAATTCCCTTACGGCCTGTGTTGCCTCCGTTCTTGACCTTCCGATCGATGCTCTGCCTGAGTTCTGCGCGGACGACGAATGGTTCGCCCGTCTGCATCAATTCTGTGTCGAGAATGGATTTTCCCTTCTCTACTGGAAGCATTCCGAGACTCTCCCGGTGCTCTGTCTGAATTGCTATGTGATCGTTCTCCTGACGCTCGACGGAACCCCCGGATTTCATGCCGTGGTTGCCAAGGCTACCGTAAAGGCGAAAACGAAGCAGGCCAGTGGAGACATTCACTGGAGCTGGCAGGCGGAGATCGTCCACGATCCCAGCCGGCGCGGCACGCCGTTGGTCAAGGAAGTCTCCGGTTATCTCTACGTCGGGCGTTGCTGATCGTCCCGCGCGACCGCCCGCTACAATCACCTCAGTGTTCGAAAAGGTTCTGATCGCCAATCGCGGTGAGATCGCTCTGCGCGTGATCCGCACGCTGCGCGAGATGGGAATCCGCTCCGTGGCCGTCTATTCCGATGCCGATCGCGCCGCTCTGCACGTGCGCAAGGCCGATGAAGCGGCTCACATCGGAGCTGCGCCATCCTCGGAAAGCTATCTGAATATCGGCCGCATACTCGACGCCGCGCGCCGGCACGGCGCCACCGCGATTCACCCCGGCTATGGATTCCTCAGCGAGAATCCTCATTTCGCGAAGGCCTGCGAGGAAAGCGGAATCGCGTTCATCGGCCCGTCGTCGGAATCGATTGCGCTGATGGGCTCGAAAACGGAGGCGCGCCGTGTGGCGAAAGAGGGCGGCGCGCCCATTGTCCCCGGCACGGAAACGGGCCTGACGTCTTCGAACGAGGCGAGCGCTTTTGCGCGCGACGCCGGATTTCCCGTGATGCTCAAGGCGGTTGCCGGCGGCGGCGGCAAAGGCATGCGGCGCGTGGATCGCCGGGAAGACCTGGCAGCGGCCTTCGAAGCCGCGTCGAGCGAG
>CAZXCO010000490.1:0-3105 GCA_964639095.1 uncultured Solibacteraceae bacterium | reverse complement strand
AGGTCGAGGAGCCGCAGCCGGTGGTCCCGGGGCAGCCCACAGCCACCTCTCCGCGGGTCAAAAGAGGCACGAAGAAAGCCGCCGCGGCCGATGTCAACGGCAACGTGGCGGCCCCGGTCAAGCGCGCCCGGAAGGCTGCTGCGCCGCGCAAGCGGCGCGCTCCGGCCCAGTCGACCTAGCTGTCCGCGTCCGCGCGCTTTTTCAGCGGCGCCCGCCTCCGCCGCGCACGCCGCCGAATGCATGACCGCCGCCAAAGCCGCGACCTGCAAAACCACGGTTGGCAAAACCGTGGTTTGCAAAGCCGCGAGTGGCGAAGCCACGATTACCGAAGCCGGGCCGGCCGACATGCATCGGGCCTCTATGCGGCAGCCGGCCTGCAAGGTGGCCTCCTGGCCAGAATCGATAAGGCGCGTAGATCACATAACCCGGCGAGAAGAACGGATACCCGAACGGGCTGTAGAAAAAGCCGTCTCCGGGCAGCCATGACCACGCGGAATAGTACGGATTCCAGTACCATCCCGAGCCCCAGTAAGGATCATAGCCCCAATAGATGTCAGCAGCCGTGGAGCCGTTGGCTTCGGCCAGGTAATCCGAACGAACGCTGCTCCAGCGGTAGAGGTCGTCTTTCGCTTTGCGATTGAAACTGACGGTCTTCAGCGGCTCGCCGTTGACCGTGACCTCTTTGCCCTTGCCGAACTCTTTCTTTTTGCCGTTCTCGGTAACTCTTATTTTCCCGTCGATTACGGCGACAAGATCCTGATCGCCGTCGAATCTGTAAAGGCCCTGCTTCAGAATCGACGCGGTAGCGCCGTGTTCCAGAACATCGACCTGAGCGTCTTTCAGCTTCTGGTCGACTTCCACCATGACTTCCCCGTGAACCACCTCGATCGCGGGATCGATCAGCTTCTCCGATGTCATGCGGATTTCGCTGTTATTTCCGGTGCGAACAAAAACGCCCGGCGAAAGCAGGACTTCAACATTGCCATTCTGCGTGGAAAGCGTCTGACCCGGCTCGAGCCGGGTGTCCCCGTTCTGCTTCACATTCAGGGCTTTGCCGTCGATTGAGGCCTGCCCCTCTACATAGTTGACCGTTCCGGGAAGGGCGGTCCTCGCCGGCTCTGCGCGAAGTCCGGGCACAGAGGCGGCGCTCAGAACCAACAATGCGAGCGACGTTGGAAACCACTGTTTCCTCATATGTTTTACCTGTTATATTGGATGCCCCGTTGCATATTACGGTTGCTTTTGGAATCAATAACTTACTTTGTGGATTTCTCGTCGGAGCAATTGTTTGCGACGGCGTACCGGTTAAGATGAGCCAATGGAACGGCGATCATTCCTGCTCGGGTGGATCTCCGCTCTTTTCGGGCGCCATTACATCGATCTCTCCGGAATTCGCTTTCGCCTCGTCCGGAATGGGCGCAGTCCGCGGCGCTATCTGGTCATTCACGGCGATGAGGACACCGCCCGCCAGGTTCTGACGACATGGATGTACGTTCATCAGGGCGCCGCTTATCTGGTCACCGGCACAACGCGCGAGGTTGTGATTCATGGCGCGAAGATCGATCCGAACCGGATGTTTTCGCGTGTGGGTGCCGAAAAAAGCCTCCAAAGTCTGAATCCCGGCCTCGATCCGAAGCAACTCACGGGTCTGCTCGATTACCTCGACCGCGAGCGGGAGAAACTGCTGAAGCACCTCGTGCCGGGTAAAGGCAGCCGGACGTTCGCGCTGCACAACAACCGGGACTACTCGGTGCAGGACGAGCTGGCCGCGAGCGACCGGACGTCGATCAAACAGCCATCCCTGCCGCGCAACTTTTTTCTTTGCACGGATCCGAAAGATTTCGAGATCCTCAGCCAGTCGCCCTTCAACGTCGTGCTGCAAACCAAACCCGAGCCCGATGACGGATCGCTCTCCCGCCTTGCGGCCCGGCGCGGTTTCCGTTACATCAATCTGGAATGCGCGATCGGGGAGTATGAGGCGCAGATGGAGCGCGTGCGCTGGCTCGAAGACCATCTCTCGTAGCGGGTTTCGATCGCAGCGGTCATTGGACCCGGGTTGTCTTTGGATGAATGGACTGGCGCGCCGCGGGCAGCCTATATTCAGGCATGCAGTGTCCGAAATGCGCCTCCCGACGGCTCGATATCCGGCAGCCGACCGGCTTTGAACCTCTCATGATTTTCCTGACGCAAAAGAGGAAATTCCGCTGCCGCGAGTGCGAACGGGAGTTCCGCGCCATGGACCGGCGCCGGATTTCGCGCAATGCGCACGAGGAATATGGAACGGCCCGCGCGGGCGCGATGCGCTGAGGTCAGCCGAGTGAGCCTATAACTTCTCCAGAAGCGCGAGAAATTGATTCAGGTTATTCGGGTCCGGCACGAGCGGGCGTTTCAGCGGCCGGCCCTCGATGCGGGCATAAATGGCGTGTGAGAACGCATCCGTCGCGCTCGTCGATTTGACGATTTGCGCCCACACGGGAATGGCCGCTTTGGGCTTGCCGTCGAGCAGCAGCGCGTACCCGAGAGCGAACTGCCGCAAACCATTGCCGGGAATCTTCTGCGCCCGCGCCTGCCATGTCTCCGGCGAAGCCGACGGCAGCGCTGCGAACCGGGCCATGAAAACGGGCGCGGCCGTGATTTTTGGACCGATCGCCACGGCATCCCGGACCGCCTGCGCGCGGTTGCCCTCCAGAAGGTCCCAGATTACGGCCTGCGCCCTGGCGTCCGCCCGGACGTTCGGCGATGCACTTTCCGATCCGAGCTTCCGCAGAGTCGCCATCGCCTCCTTTGTGCGGCCGGTACGATACAGCCAGTCAGCCGCCAGCAGTTCGACTGCGGCGTTCGACGCTTTCTCGCGCTGTTTGCGGAATTGCGAAAAGAGTGCATCCGCGCCCGCTGCGTCGCCTGCTCGATACTTCGCCCAGGCGGCTTTATAAAGGTCGCCGAACTGCTCGAAATCGGGCTGCTTTTTGCTGGCTTCCAGATAACTGTCCGCCGCTTCCTTGTACTTGCCGAACGAGTAATTCAGATCGCCAATCGAATCCAGGGGATTGGCATCCTTCGGGCGCAACTGCTGGTATTCGCGAAAGGCCCCCATAGCAGCCGCAT
>CAZXCO010000489.1:0-3864 GCA_964639095.1 uncultured Solibacteraceae bacterium | reverse complement strand
GATGGCAGAGCCGGGGCGCTTCTCGTTCAGGCCGGCAATCTGGTGAAGGCCAACGACACGACGGCGCTCGTCAACATTAATCAGCTCAGTCCGGTTTACGTGAGCTTCAGTGTTCCGGAACAGCTTCTGGACGAAGTGCGTAGTTATAACAGGGAGCGCCCGCTGGCGGTAACGGCCGCAATCTCTTCCGAGCAACGTGTGACCGGACGGCTGACATTTATCGATAACACCGTGGACAACACGACGGGGACCATCAAGCTCAAGGCACAATTCCCCAACACCGGCGGAGAGCTGTGGCCTGGGCAGTTCGTCAATGTGGTGATGACGCTCCGCACTTTGCACGGAGCGGTCGTAATTCCGTCCCAGGCGATTCAGTCGGGGCAGTCCGGTCAGTTCGTATATGTCTTGAAAGCCGACCAGACCGTTGAATCGCGTCCCGTCAAGCCGGGCCAGACAGTGGATAACGAGATCGTAGTGGAAAACGGCATCTCAGCGGGGGAAACGGTAGTGACCGACGGCCAGATGCGGCTCATACCTGGCGCGAAGGTGAGGGTGGTGCAACCGGTGGAGTCGAAGTCCGGCACTGCCTCGCCGGAGAGCCTGGGAGCTTCCTGATGAATCTTTCGCAGTTCTTTATCAGCCGCCCGATCTTTACGACGCTGACGGCTCTCGGCATTCTGCTGTTCGGCATCGTCGCCTATCGTTCGCTGCCCGTAGCCGCCCTCCCCAGCGTGGATTACCCCACTATTCAGGTCAACGCCGGATTGCCCGGCGCCAGCCCGGATACCATGGCCGCTTCGGTTGCCACTCCGCTCGAACGGCAGTTCTCCACGATCGCGGGTATCGATTCGATGAACTCGTCGAGTTCTCTCGGCAGCACCTCGATCACGATTCAGTTTTCGCTCGACCGCAACATCGACGCCGCGGCGCAGGATGTGGAAGCGGCGATCGCCAAAGCCGGCGGCCTGCTGCCCCCGAACATGCCGCGACCGCCTTCCTACAGCAAGGTGAACCCGGCGGACCAGCCCATCTTTTTCCTCGGCATCAGCTCGGACACACTGCCCATCTATACCGTTGACGAGTACGCCGAAACCGTGATGGCGCAGCGCATCTCGACCGTCAGCGGCGTTTCGCAGGTGCAGGTCTTCGGCGGCCAGAAATACGCCGTCCGGATCCAGCTCGATCCGGACGCTCTGGCAACCCGTGGCATCGGGGTCGATGAAGTCCAGGCGGCCATCAACCAGAACAACAGCAATCTCCCCACCGGCAAGCTCTACGGCACGAAGCAGGCGTTCACGATCCAATCGTCGGGACAACTGACGAACGCGGACCAGTTCCGCCGCATGATCGTCACCTACAAGAACGGCAATCCGGTTCGTCTGGGAGAACTCGGCAAGGTTCTCGATGACGTGGAGAACAACAAGATCCAGGCCTGGCTGAACGATTCCCGCACGATCATTCTCGCCATCAACCGGCAGCCCGGAACCAACACAGTCGAAGTCGTCGACAACGTCAGAAAGCTGCTCCCCGAATTCCGGGCGGCCATTCCTCCTTCGATCAAAATGGGGATCATTTTCGATCGCTCCCAGGATATCCGCAATTCGATCGACGACGTCAAGTTCACGCTCATGCTCACCGTCTGCCTGGTGGTGATGGTGATCTTCCTGTTCCTGCGGAATATATCGGCGACGCTGATCCCGGGAATTGCGGTCCCGCTATCGATCATCGGCACATTCGCCGTCATGTATCTGCTGGGATACAGCCTGAACAATCTATCGCTGATGGCCCTGACGCTATCCGTGGGCTTCGTCGTGGACGACGCGATCGTGATGCTGGAGAATATCGTGCGCCATATGGAGCACGGAGAATCGCGCATGGAAGCCGCACGCCGGGGCTCGCGCGAGATCGGCTTTACGATTCTCTCGATGACGATCTCGCTCGTCAGCGTCTTCATCCCGGTGCTGTTCATGGGCGGAATCGTGGGCCGGCTGCTGCACGAGTTTTCCGTCACCATTGCGGTCGCGATTCTCGTATCGGGCTTCGTGTCCCTGACCCTGACGCCGATGCTCGGAAGCCTCTTCCTTCGCTATGAGCACAACCAGCGCCATAACGCCTTTTACAACGGGATCGAACGCTGCTTCCAGTTGATGAATCACGGCTACGAGCGCTCGCTTCTTCTCGTGTTGCGCCACCGCTTTGTGACGCTGCTGGTCGCTTTCGGTCTGCTCGGCGCCAGCGTCTGGTTCTTCATGGGAATGCCGAAGGGATTCCTTCCCAGCGTCGACAGCGGGGTTCTGAATGGCATCGCGCTGGCCGGGCAGGATATCTCCTACGACTCCATGGTGGACCACATGTGGGCCGTCAAGAACATTGCCGAGCACGACCCGAACACCTCCAGCGTCTTCGCCTTCGTCGGTGGTGGCAACCAGGGCCAGGTCTTCGTCATGCTGAAGGACCGGAAGGACCGTGCTCTCAGCGCCGACCAGGTGGTTCAGGAGATGCAGCCCAAACTCCTTTCCGTCCCGGGCATTCAGGCCTTTCTGCAAAACCCGCCCCCGATTCAGATCGGCGGTAACAACTCCCAGAGCCCCTACCAGCTCACCCTGCAGGATGCCGATCAGCAGGAGATTTACCACTGGGTTCCGATCCTTGTCCAGAAGATCCGGACACTGCCCGGTTTCATGAATGTGACGAGCGACCTCCAGATCGCCAGTCCCCAGATCAACGTCCAGATCGACCGGGATCGCGCGCAGACCTACGGCGTGACCCCGGATCAGATTCAGAACGCGCTTTACACAGCTTATGGAACGCGGCAGGCGTCGACCATCTATACGCCATCGAATGAATACCAGGTGATTCTGGAAGTCGAGCCGCAGTATCAGCGCACTCCGGAAGCGCTTTCGAAGCTCTACGTGCGATCGTCGAAGGGCTCGCTTGTGCCACTGGACGCGGTTGTGGACGTGGAGCGCTCCGTCGGGCCTTTAAGCGTCAGCCACTATGGCCAGCTTCCGGCTTCGACGATTTCCTTCAATCTGGCGCCGGGATTCGCGCTGGGCGACGCCGCCACGAAAATCGACGAGGTCATTCGGGATCTGCGCATGCCGCCCACGCTCGCGCCCATGTATCAGGGAACCGTGCAGGCTTTCCAGCAGTCCTTCAAGGGCCTGTCGATTCTGCTGATCGTCGCCATTCTGGTGATTTACATGGTGCTGGGAATGCTTTACGAGAGCTTCATTCACCCCATCACCATTCTTTCGGGTCTGCCGTCGGCGGTCTTTGGCGCGCTGCTGACGCTCAAGATCTTCCACAAGGAGCTCGATCTGTATGCGTTCGTCGGATTGATCATGCTGTTTGGCGTGGTCAAAAAGAACGCCATCATGATGATCGATTTTGCGATCGAGGCGCAGCGCGTGGAAGGCAAGAAGGCTTTCGACGCCATCTTTACGGGCTGCATTCTGCGATTCCGCCCCATTATGATGACCACCGTTGCGGCGCTCTTCGGCACGCTGCCGATCGCGATGGGAGTTGGAGCCGGCGCCGATGCGCGCCAGCCTCTGGGACTTGCGGTGGTGGGCGGATTGCTCTTCTCGCAGTTCATCACCCTCTACATCACGCCAGTGATCTACCTCTATCTGGAAGGCGCGGCACAGCGGATGGGCCGGATCCGCATCTGGCGGCGCGGCGTGGATTCCGGACAACTGGCCGAGCCGGTGGCCCGCTAGAGAATTGCGCGCTCCCGCGGCCGTCTCTCTCCTGATTCTGATCCTGGCCGGCTGCGGCCCCGCGCCGGCCCCGCCCCAGGCGGCGCCGCGTGACGAAACAAAGGAGCCATGGTACGGCCAGGCGGTGGATCAACTCGCGTCA
>CAZXCO010000488.1:0-1953 GCA_964639095.1 uncultured Solibacteraceae bacterium | reverse complement strand
GACGGGCCGGGGCAAGCGCCCCGTCATGGTGTGGTTTCACGGCGGCGGATACTCCGCCGGGTCGGCCAACTGGGAGATGTACAACGGCGGCAATCTCGCGGCGAAACAGGATGTCGTGGTGGTGACCGTCAACCACCGGCTCAACGTTTTCGGCTATCTTTATCTGGCCGATCTGGGCGGCGAGAAATACGCTCATTCCAGCAATGTCGGGATGCTCGACACCATCGCGGCGCTCGAATGGGTGCGCGACAATATCGCGGCCTTCGGCGGCGATCCGGGCAATGTGACGATCTTCGGACAGTCGGGCGGCGGCGGGACGGTGAGCACGCTGATGGGAATGCCCGCGGCGAAGGGCCTGTTTCACCGCGCCATTGCGATGAGCGGGTCAAATGTGAGCGGCGCCTCCCGCGAGCGGGCCAACCGCGGCGTCGAAGCGTTTCTCGCGACTTTAAACCTGAAACCCGGTCAGATCGATGAACTGCAGAAGCTCCCTGCGGCCCAGCTTCTGAAGGCCATGCGCGCGACGCGGGGCCTCAACCTGAGCCCCGTGGTCGATGGAAGGACGCTGCCTGCGGGTCCGTTCGATCCCGTCGCCTCTCCGTTCTCGGCGGACGTTCCCCTGATCATCAGCTCCACTGAGACAGAGATCACCTGGAGCAACACCATCGATCTCAGTCCGCTCGATGACGCGGCCCTGCACACGCACGTCAAGGACTCGCTGAAAGTGGATGACGCGACTGCGGACCGCTTGATTGACGTCTACAAGAAAGGGTGGCCGAAAGCGGACGACCGGACGATCTTCCTCATTTTGTCGACCGATGTATCGAATTTCCGCACCGGGACGGATACGGAGGCGGACCGCAAGGCGATGGCCGGGAAGGCGCCCGTTTACAAGGCCTACTTCCAGTGGTATTCGCCCGTCCGTGAAGGCAAACTGCGTTCCTATCACACGCTGGATATTCCCTTCGTGTTCGAGAACGTCGATATTACGGTGTCGATGAACGGCTCGGGGCCGGAGCGGTATCCGCTTGCTGACAAGATGAGCGGCGCCTATGCGGCGTTCGCGCGCACCGGAAATCCCAATCACAAAGGCATTCCGAAATGGTCGCCGTTCACGCTCGACCGCCGGACCACGATGATCTGGAACAACGAATGCCGCGTGGCGGACGATCCGTTCCGGGAACAGAGGCTCGCCCGGATCGCGGCCAAAGTGACGCGGGCCTCCGCGTAGGGGCAGGTAGTAGAGTAGGCCTTCGGGTCATCTCATGGAAACTCCCGCCAAGGTAAACATCTCGAAGGTCATCGACAACAGCCGCCTGGGCGTCTTCCATTGGGGCGTCTTCCTGCTGTGCGGGCTGTGCCTGATCATGGACGGCTTCGATGTGCAGGCGATCGGCTACGTGGCGCCGGCCCTAGTCCGCGACTGGAAGATTCCCAGCAACACGATGGGGCCCGTGTTCAGCGCGGCGCTGGTCGGCGTGCTGTTCGGCTCCATTCTCTTCAGCATGCTGGCCGACCGGATCGGGCGCCGGCCGGTCCTGATCGGGGTCACGCTTTATTTTTCCGTGCTCACCTTCCTGACGGCACGGGCGGGTTCGGTTCCCGAACTGATCACGCTGCGTTTCCTCGGCGGTCTCGGGCTGGGGGCCATTATGCCGAACGCGATGGCTCTGGTGGGTGAGTACAGCCCGGCGAAATCCCGCGTCGCCGCGATGATGGTGGTGTCGAATGGCTTTACGCTGGGAGCGGCATTTGGAGGTCCCATTGCCGCTTACCTGATTCCCCGTTACGGCTGGCGCAGCGTGTTTTACTTCGGGGCGGCGACGCCGCTGCTGGTGGCGGTTCTCATGGTCTTTCTGCTGCCCGAGTCCCTGCAATACCTGGGCTTGCGCGGGCGTGACAAGAAGCAGATCGCCCGCTGGCTGAAGCACGTGGATCCGGCGGTCGAAGCCG
>CAZXCO010000487.1:0-2429 GCA_964639095.1 uncultured Solibacteraceae bacterium | reverse complement strand
GCGGCCTTCAGCTTGGCGGCGCCTCCGATGTGATCGATATGCGCGTGCGTGATCACGATCATCTTCACGGTAAGGCCGTTGCGCTCCAGAATCGCGATGATTCCGGAAACGTCGTCGCCGGGATCGATGACGATGGCCTCGCGGCTGTTCTCGTCGCCGATCACGGAACAGTTGCATCCGAGCATGCCGACCGGCAGGACTTCGTGAATCATCGCGGATTTCGCTCCATCCGATAATGGTGACACGATGACTGACAACTCCACTGCCGGCTACGACGCGTTGCGGAACGGCGCGGCGCTCATCGATCTCTCCGGCCGCGGAAGGATTCGCGTCACGGGAGAAGATCGCGCCCGCCTTCTCCATGCCATGACCACGAACCATGTGCAGCAAATGAAACCGGGCGACGGACTCTACACCTTTTTCCTCGATTCCCAGGGACATATCCTCGCGGACGCCTGCATCCTCTGCTTCGAAGACCACTTTCTGCTGGATACGGCGCCGGAAACCCGCCAGACGGTTTACGAACACCTCGACCGCTACATCATCGCCGACGATGTGACGCTCGAAGACATTACGGAGCAGACGTTCTGTCTCGGCCTCGAAGGGCCGAAGGCTGCCGAGGCCGCGGCGGAGGCCGGCGTGGAGGCGCCGCATCA
The DNA here is from genome assembly GCA_964639095.1 of uncultured Solibacteraceae bacterium. Lineage (GTDB taxonomy): Bacteria > Acidobacteriota > Terriglobia > Bryobacterales > Bryobacteraceae > BOG-234. The sequence continues at coordinate 1,773 of CAZXCO010000487.1, read as the reverse complement.
GCGCTTCTCGCACGTCGACTGGGGCGATCTCACCGTGGCGGTCATTTCGTTCACCGGAGCACCCGGGGTGCGTATCTACGGCCCGGCGCGCGACAAAGAAGAGGCGGTGGCGAAGATCGAAGGCGCGGGCGCCATTGCCGCATCCGCGGAAGACGCCGAGACGGCGCGAATCGAAAACTTCGTGCCACGCTACGGCCCCGATATCAATGTCCACACCCTGCCGCAGGAGACCCGGCAGACGCACGCGATGCACTTCCAGAAGGGCTGCTATCTGGGGCAGGAGATCGTGGAGCGCGTCCGGTCGCGCGGTCACGTCAACCGGCTGCTCACCGGATTCCGGATCGACGGAGCGGATGCGGCCCCGGCGCCAGGCGCGAAGCTGCTGATGGAGGGGAAGCCTGCCGGCGAAGTCACCTCCTCCGCAGTCACGCCAGCCGCGGTCTTCGGCCTCGCCTGGGTGCGGGCGCCGCTGGCGAATGCCGGAGCGATGGCGGAAATCGACGGCCGCGCCGCCGAGCTCTTCGCGCCGCACGACTGAGCGGCGTCAGGGCCGGAGCGAACCTGTCTCGCGGGCGGCGCGTCTCTCCTCCATCATCGGCTTCCGCGCGGACCATTCGGCGCCCGCCAGCACCAGCAGCGCGGTCAGCAGCGTAAAGATGACGATGGAAACGGAATACGAAAAAGGCCCGTACTCATTGGTGAATTTCTTGTCGAGCCACGGCCACGCGACGAGGAAAATATATTTCCAGATCTCGAGACCGATGCCGACCAGGATGGATACCGGCAGAATGCGCCGGACCGGTACCCGGCGGTTGGGCAGCAGGCAATAGACCAGCCACAGCGAAAGGATCGTCACCGGAATCGCCGCCACTTTGAAAATCGCCAGCGGCAGCCATGCGGCCTTGATTCCATACTGCACCGTCACGAACTTCGTGTTCACGGCAGTCAGCAGCACCGAACCCAGCGCAAGGCCGCCGCAGAGAATAATCAGAAACAGACTCAGAATCTGATTCCGGATGTAACTGCGGTTCTCTTTCACTCCCCAGGCCCGGTTCAAAGCGACTTCCAGCGGCTCGAAGATTCCGTTCGCGGTGAAGAGCAGCAGCAGGAGCGACGTGATCTGGTAACGGCCGTGAGTCACCTTGGTGAGGTTGCGGATGATGAAGTGCCCCAGGTCGCCGGGGAAATAGTCGCCCAGCGCGAGCACGAGCGCCGTCTCGGCCGCCGGGAAATGGAATACGTCGCGCACCAGTGTCAGCATCACAATGAGAAACGGGAAGAAGCTGAGCAGGACACTGGCCCCGATCGACAACGCGTAGACATGAACCTCCGTCTGCGACAGGTACCGGATGGTCGGACGCCAGCGGTGGTGCTCCAGCTCTATCGGTTCGTTCGCGTACCGTTCCGAGTTTTCGGCGATGATGTGCATGGAGGCGCCTCGACTTCGGCGCGTACTCTTCTATATGGTAGCGGCCCGGCTCCGGTTACGCCGGGCTGGAGGATTCTCCCGGATAATCAATTCGTTGATCGCACGGATTTACCCCTTTACCCAACCCTCCATCACGCAAATCCGGATCCGCGAAAAACCTGATTTACCCATTGACACCGGCATTTGTCTGATATACAGTTCGGGCGATTTGGGGGCCAGTTAGTAAATAGCGGGAAAATTTACGAAAAATTCAGGCTGAAAAGGAGTGTGTCCATTGCGTTCACTGGTAATTGCAATTGGCGTATCGATCTTTTCCTTTGCCGTATATGCCCAGAGCGATCGGG
>CAZXCO010000486.1:0-2440 GCA_964639095.1 uncultured Solibacteraceae bacterium | reverse complement strand
TCTCCCGTTGATAGTAATGCGGGGAAAAGCCGTGATCGCGCGATCACGAAACGATCACTCGTGATCGCAGGATCACTCAACCGACCAACCAACAACACAGAGAAGGACACAACCAAATGAAAAACATGTTCATGCGTTTCATAAAGGACGAACAGGGGCAGGACCTGATTGAATACACCCTGTTGATGGCCTTTATCGCGCTCGCCTCGGCGGCTATCTTCATCAACGCCGGAAAGAGCATCAACGGGATCTGGGGAGCCGCGAACACCCAGCTCAGCAGCGCTTCCACCGCCGCCAATGGAGGCTAGGCCTCCGGGGGCGTGCGAAGGAGAGCCGCCCCTCCTTTTTCATGCATTGCTGATTCATAACAGCGGGATCGAAAACCAGACGATCCCGAAACCGGGGCGTTCGACCGGCATGCCAAAGAAAAGGGAAGAAACCAATGCAGTCGCTTGTGCAAACATTCTGGCGGGACGAGTCCGGCCAGGATCTGATCGAGTACACCTTGTTGCTGGCATTCGTCGCTCTGGCTTCGGCGTCACTGTTTATCGGCGGGGGCGGGAGTATCAGCGGCATCTGGGGTGTCACCAACCGCCAGCTCAGCAGCGCCGCCACTGCCGCCAACGGAGGCAGCTAGGTCTTTGAGGCCATGATCGGGTTCCTGAGAATTGCGGGTGGCTGGACGCCACTGCGGGGCAGGGTGGAAGAGAAGGCTTTCATCCTTCCCCGCGGTCGCGTCCGGATTAAAAGAAAACAATGAAGAAGCGATTAATCGGCGTGCTCGCATTCGCTCTGGTCGTCTCGGCCGGAGCAGCGTTTGTGCTCTATCAGTTGATCTCTTCGAAAATGACCGTCGGCGCCTCCACGAAACCCGCCACGGTGAAGGTGCTGGTTGCCGGGCGCGATCTCGAAATCGGAGCGCTCATTCAGCCACAGGACATTGCGACTCAGGAATACCTCACTCCGCCGCCGGGCTCGATGGCGAAAAAGGAAGACATCATCAACCGCGGAGTCACGGCGCCAATCCATCGCGGCGCGCCGTTTTACGAAGCGTCGCTCGCGCCCAAAGGAGCGGGCGCCGGATTTGCCGCCACCATTCCTCCCGGCATGCGGGCATTTGCGGTTCACGTGAACGAAGTAGTCGGCGGTGCCGGGTTTGCGGTGGCCGGCATGCACGTGGACGTTCTGGTTCTGGGAACGCCGCCGCAGGAGACCCAGAATGTCGGGCCGGTGACGCGCACCCTGCTGCAGAACATCGAAGTGCTCTCGGCCGGCCAGAACTATCAGAAGGACGCAGAGGGCAAGCCGGTGATGGTCCCGGTGGTGAATCTCCTGGTTACCCCCGAACAGGCCGAGATCCTGAATCTCGCGACCCGTGAGACGATTCAGCTTGTTCTGCGCAATCCGAGCGACCATGCCATCGTGAACACGCCCGGCGCGTCGACCGTGAATGTCTTCGGCGGAAAGTTTTCCGCTTCCCGCCGTGACCCCGACGAAAAGGCGGAACCGGCTCCCGTTCGCGTCGCGGCCGCCCCGAAACTTCAGGCGCCGCCTGTGAAGCCACGAACGGTGACGATCGAAGTGTTTCAGGGAGACAGAAAAATCGAATCGACATTCCAGGATCCGGACGCGCCGCCGGTTGCCGAGGTGAAGCAATGAAGGCGCTCTTCCCGATATCGAAGCGGGCTCTCGTCGACATCCTCCTTGCAGCGGGCCTTGTGGCGTCCGCAAGCGCCCTGCGCGCCGCCCAGACCGCGCCGGCCGTCACTCCGGCTGAACAGATCACGGTGGGCTCGGGCAAGACCTTTCTGCTCGACACTCCGGTGAACATCGAACGCGTTTCGGTCGCGGCTCCAGCGGCAGCAGAGGCGGTTCCGGTAAGCGCCAGAAGCCTGATGATCAACGGCAAGTCGCCGGGCGAGACGAGTCTCGTGATCTGGTTGAGTGACGGATCCAGAAGAGAATACGACCTCAGGGTGACGGCCAACTCCGCCCGTGTTGACGCCGCGAAAGACCAGATGAAGCGGGAGTTCGGCTCCGATGTGCAGATCACGGTCGAAAACGGAACGGTCTATCTGACAGGCCGCCTCAAGGATTTGTTCGAAGCGAATCGCGCTGTGGACATTGCCTCAACGCTCGGCAAAGTCGTCAATCTTCTGAAGGTCGACGTGCCCCCGCAGGAGCAGCAGATCCTGCTGAAGGTCCGGTTCGCGGACGTCGATCGCTCGAAGACTCTCGACCTCGGGATCAATTTCTTCGGCACCCCCAGCGGATTCCCCTTTACCGCAACGACGGGGACTTACAGTCCGACGCGCATCGGGTCGCTCGACACGAGCGCCGCCGGAGGCGCGGCGAACACGACCTTTTCGTTGAGCGACACGCTCAATCTCCTGCTGGTGGATCCGCATCTGAATGTGGGGGCGACGCTCAAAGCGCTCGC
>CAZXCO010000485.1:0-1952 GCA_964639095.1 uncultured Solibacteraceae bacterium | reverse complement strand
CGCCTGATGTCTCTGGACCGCGTGGCCTTCAACACGCTCTTCCTGAAGAATCCGAAGGCGCTCGAATATTTCACGCGCATTCTGTGCAAGCGGCTCGCGAGCATGAACAAGGGGGAGGTGCTGCGCGGATCCAACCTGACCATCGCCGTCGGATCGCGCCGCGGGCTCAAGGGGAAGAGCCTCATCGCGGGATGCCTGGCCGATTCTCTCCACGCTTTGACGGGGCAGGACGTTCTGCTGGTGAATGTGCGGCTGAGCGAGCAGGCCGCCGAAGGCGTCACCGGCGAATTGCTCTCCGACAGCCTTCCCGAAGACGAGCGGCTCCAACAGGCTCTCGCGACCGGGACTGGCGGCGTCTCCGTGCTCGAAGTGCCGGCGCGCGCCGGACTGCCCGTTTCCTTCTACGCGGAGCGCGCCTCGAACCTTATTTCCAATTTGAGCAGCCGGTTCCCCTTCATGGTGTTCGATCTGAACAACGGCATCGGCGGGCTGATCGAAAGCGTGCCGCTTTTTTCAGACGTTTTCATCGAAATCGTCGATACCGCGACTCCGCACGGGGCCAGATCGAATGACGAATCGCCAGGCAGGGTCAGACGGTTTGAAGTGGTCAACCTCTACAACCGAAGCTCACACGCGATTCCGCTGAATCACTGCGAGCCGTTTGTGCTTCCGCGCGAGGCGGGACTGACGAGCGGCTCCCCAAGGGAATACCTGCGCGCGCGTCCGCGGTCGCACTGCGCCCTGCCGATTCAGAGGCTGGCGCGCAAGATCCTCGGGGCCTCGGTCGGAATTGCCCTCGGCGGCGGTGCCGCGTTCGGTATTGCCCATCTCGGCGTGCTGAAGGTCCTCGAGCGGAACGGCATTCCGATCGACCTTCTGGCCGGCTGCAGCCAGGGATCGATCATTGGCGTGGGCTACGCGGCCGGAATCACCGTCGACGAAATGATCGAGATGGCTTATCGCCTTGGCCGGCGCCAGAACGCGCTGCGGCCGGTCGATCTCACGCTGACGAAGCCCGGCTTGATGGCGGGCCGGCGATTTGTCGAATTGTTCCGCCCGCTGCTGGGAGACAAAACGACATTTCACGATCTCGCTCTGCCCTGCCGCACGGTCGCCACCGACATCGAAAGCGGCGAGCGCGTGGCGATCGGAACCGGAAATCTGGTGGACGCCTTCCGCGCCAGCGCTTCGGTCCCGATGGTCTTTGCTCCGGTGACGCTGGGCGACCGGGTGCTGGTGGATGGCGGCGTGTCCGACCCGGTTCCGGCCGAGATCGTGGACATGATGGGGGCGGACCTCTGTATCGCGGTCAACGTCGTCCCGCCGCTCAAGAAAGGCGTGGAAAACGCGGTCTCCCACGCCTTCCGCATGATGAGCTGGTTTAACCCGCTGACGTGGATCGAAGAGAGTTCGGGGCTGCCGAACATGTTCGACATCATCATGAATGCGATGCAGACGCTGCAGTACGAGCTGGGAAACTTCAAAGCCATCTCGGCGGATGTCCTCATCAATCCCGAGCTCTCCGACTTCACATGGGTGGAATACTATCGCTCCGACGAATTGATTCAGCGGGGCATCGCGGCGGCGGAACAGGCCTTGCCTGCCATCAAACGCGCCTACGCGCAAAAGCTCGCACCATGGATGAAGAGGCGCCCCACGCAGGAGCAAGCGGAAACCGTTGAGGCGCCGCAAGAGCCCGAGTCTGCCGCAGTCGTCGCGGGAAAATGACTTTCGCACTCCCGCCGGATCGCCTCTGATACAACCAATCCATGCTGAACCGCTTTTCCTGGCGCTGCGTTTTCACCGCGGCCTTTCTGCTGCTCTCCGGTTTCCGTTTATCGGCGGACAACCGGGTCACAGCCCGCGACTTCCACGCTGAGCCGCCGACGCTTCTTTCCCTCGGCTTCGAGTGGCGAATCGAGGGCGACGCCAACCGCAACGCGTCCGTCGCG
>CAZXCO010000484.1:0-2635 GCA_964639095.1 uncultured Solibacteraceae bacterium | reverse complement strand
GGCGTAGGGCGGCAGGCCGAGCAGGGGCAGAGCACGATAGTGAAGCGCCCTCTCATCGCCGAAATCGAAGGGGAAAGCCTCCACTGCGGGGCAATCGGTGCCGATCGCCGCGACGCGGTTGTTCCACAGCCACGCGACCATTTCGCGGCTGGCCTCGATTCCCGCGGCCGCGAACGTATTCAGCGGCGCGACGGATTTCTTCTCCTCGGCCGAAAGCTTTTCATAAGTTTCCATCCAGCCCGTACGAACCAGAAGAATCGAGCCGGGCTCAAGACTGGTTCCCTGGTCCTCGAGAGCACCCCGAAGCTCATCCAGCGTATAAACGTCCCTGGTCAGCGGATTCACCGGATACCCGCGCTTTTTGCGATAGCCGAAGGCGTCAATCAGCACGCCACGTCCCACGAAGCGCCCCGCCCAGTGATGAATTCCGAGCTTCGCGTTTCCGGAGCTGTTCCGGATCTCTTCCAGCGTCCCACCGTTGTAAAAGAGCCCGTGCCGGACATGCCCGACGTGCCCGAAGCCATCCCACTGGCTGCCTTCCTGCGTGTTGAAGCCATTGAGAAAGTCGTCGTTCGCCATCGGCCCCAGAGGCGCCACTTCGTGAACGACAGATGACCGCCCGAACAGAGGCGGCCGCGCAAAACCGATTTTCGCGTCGAGCCGGAACACCTTTCCGGTCTGCACCAGTCTCGCTGCGGCCACGACACCGGCGGGCGTCAAAAAGTTGAGGCAGCCCAGAGCGTCGTGATCTCCAAAGACGCCCCACGAGGAATCAGGAGGGGCGTCCGCCCGGACGGGCAATTCGTCAAACGATGGAATGTGATTCATGTTGGCAAGGCCAGTATATTCGACCGGCGGGATGTCCCGCTGCGTACAGGCCGGGGAGCCGGGGATCGTGTGGTTCCGGCTGAAAGCCGGTTAAATCCGAGTTGACGCCCTGCCGCGAAAACAGTACCCTGAGCCATTCGTCTCATGCGCTTCCGCCTTGGTCTTTCCCCCGGTTATTGTGCGGCTGCAATCGTTCTGGCCGCCGGATTTTCAACGAATTCCGCGGCAGCCCCGGTAAATCGTATCCTTCGTCCTCTGAACGGCGCTCAAACCCGCACTGTGCCGGGCAATGTTCATCCGCTGGCCCGTCCGCAGTTCGACCGGGGACTGGTTGCTCCGGGCACGCCGATGAAGCATGTGATGCTCCTCTTCAAGCCTTCCGCCGCGCAGCAGTCGGACCTCGACCAGTTGCTCGCCGATCAGCAGAATCCAGCCTCGCCACGCTTTCACCAGTGGCTCACGCCGGAACAATTCGGAGACCGCTTCGGGCTGAGTGCGAGCGACAACTCCAGGATCGTCGCCTGGCTTCAATCCGAGGGACTGACCGTCAATCAAACCGCGCGCGGCCGCAACTGGCTGGCGTTCAGTGGGTCCGCGGCGCAGGTCTCGCGCGCCCTCCGGACCTCCATCCACCGCTACGAAGTGAACGGCGAAACGCATATTGCAAATGCAACGGATCCGTCCCTGCCCGAAGCTCTCGCTGACGTTGTGGCCGGTTTCGCCGGCCTGAACGATTTCCATCTGAAGCCGGCAACCACGAAGTTCACGCCGATCCCCGCCGCCCCGGATTACACCCGCGGGACGTCCCACTATCTCGTGCCTGAGGACTTCGCCACGATCTACGACCTGGCTCCGCTCTACCAAACTGGATTCGACGGCTCCGGCCAGAGCATCGCCGTGGTGGGGGCCTCCGACATTCTGCTCAGCGACATTCTTTCGTTTCGTGCGCGTTACCATCTCCCCGCAAACGACCCGCAGTTGATCCCATACGGGGACGACCCGGGATTCAATGATGCGCAGGTGGAGGGCAATCTCGATCTGGAATGGGCCGGCGCGATTGCACCCAACGCAACGATCTATTACGTTTACGGACCCGATCCGATCGAGGCGTTCATCGCCGCCGTCGACCTGGATGCCGCGCCCATCATCAGCATCAGTTACGGAAACTGCGAAATCGAATTCCCCGCCCTCTTTTTCCGCACCGTCGCCCAGCAGGGAAATGCGGAGGGAATCACCACCATCGCCGCGTCGGGAGATTCCGGCGCGGCCGGCTGCGACACCCAGGGGTTCGATCCATTTGCGACCAAAGGCCGCGCGGCGACCTTTCCATCCAATCTCCCCGAAGTCACCGGAGTCGGCGGAACTCAGTTCAACGACGCGACCGGCAACTATTGGGCTCCCACCAACACCGTGAATTTCGGATCGGCTCTTTCTTACATTCCCGAGTCCGCCTGGAACGAAACCGCGCCGGGATTCGGTCTGGGAGCGAGCGGAGGCGGCGCCAGCGTTCTTCTCAACAAGCCCGAGTGGCAGGCAGGGCCCGGAGTTCCGGATGACAACGCCCGCGACATTCCCGATGTCGCCATGGCCGCGGCCGTTCACGACGCGTATTTCATCACGTACCTGGGCGCACAGGGCGCGGTCGGCGGCACCTCCGCCGGGGCGCCGTCGCTGGCGGGCATCGTAGCTCTCCTGAATCAATACGAGGTGCAGAAGGGATTTCAGAGCGAACCCGGGCTCGGCAATATCAATCCGCAGCTCTATCGGCTGGCCCGAAGCGCCCCATCGGCTTTTCACGACGTCATTT
>CAZXCO010000483.1:0-2144 GCA_964639095.1 uncultured Solibacteraceae bacterium | reverse complement strand
AACGTGGCGCTGAACGGCAGCACGCCGCCATGTGCGGCCATACCGTTCACCGCGGCGCCCATTGCATGTTCCCGCACGCCGAAGGCGACATTGCGGCCGTCGTAACTCCAGACCCCGCCTACCGCGCCTTGCGTGCCCGCGCCCGCGAACTCGGCCGGTTGAAAATCGCCCATTCCCTTGAGCGCCGTGTTGGTGGAAGGATTCAGATCGGCCGACCCGCCGATCAGGTTGGGGATGCGCTTTGCGAGCGCATTCATCACTTCTCCGCCCGCGGCGCGGGTGGCTACAGGTTTGTCGGACGGACTCCATTTGGGTACGTCCGCCGCCCAGTCCGGCGCAAGCTCGCCTCTGATGATCCGCTCGAATTCGGCGGCTTCCGCCGGAAAACTCTTTCTATAGGCTTTGAATTTCTCCTGCCATGCGGCCTCCGCCTTCGCGCCTTCTGGCAGCGCCTCACGGAAGCGGTCGACCGCCGCCTGCGGCAGATAAAACTTGTCCATAACCGGAGACTCCGGAGATGGCCATCCAAGCGCTCTCTTCACCGCCTGCAACTCTTCCTCGCCGAGCGGGCTTCCGTGGGCGCCGAACGTGTCCTGTTTCTTCGGACTCCCATACGCAATGTGCGTGCGAACCAGAATCAGCGAGGGCCGCTGGTCCTCTCGCTGCGCGGCTTCGATTGCCTGCGCGATGCCTGCCGTATCGTTGCCTTCGGCGACCTCCTGCGTGTGCCACCCGTATGCGGCAAAACGTTCCGCGACATCCTCGGTGAAGGACAGATTCGTGGCGCCCGCGAGCGAAATATGGTTCTGGTCATACAGGTAAATCAGCTTGCCGAGACGCAGATGCCCGGCGAGAGATGCGGCTTCCTGCGTGACGCCTTCCATCAGGTCGCCGTCGCCGCAGATGGCATAGGTGAAGTGATTGACGATATCGTGACCGGGACGGTTGTACCTTGCGGCCAGCCACGCTTCGGCGATCGCCATCCCGACGCCATTTCCGAAACCCTGGCCGAGCGGTCCGGTGGAGACTTCCACGCCAACCGTGCGCCCGTGTTCCGGATGTCCCGGTGTTTTGCTGCCCCACTGGCGGAATCGCTTGATTTCGTCGAGCGGCAGATCGTATCCCGTGAGATGCAGCAGGCTGTAGAGCAGCATCGATCCATGTCCGGCTGAGAGGACAAACCGGTCCCTGTCGAACCAGCCCGGGTTGGCGGGATTGTGCTTCAGAAAGCGTGTCCAGAGCGTATATGCCATCGCCGCAGCCCCCATCGGCATTCCCGGATGTCCGGAGTTGGCGGCCTGAACGGCATCAGCGGAGAGGATGCGGATCGTATTGATGCACAGGGTCTCGAGATTTTCCGTGATTTCGGTTGGCAAGACGGTTCCTTTCATGGCTTGATTGGTTTGCGGCGAGGGGCCGTGAAAAGACGAAACGTGAGATCACGACGGCGGCGCTTGAGACCAGTTTTGCACAGGCAATAGAACTGGAGAACGAACGCGTGAAATGCATCGTCAGGGATCGCCCGCTGGCACTCCTGTTGCGAAAACAGACGCATGCAAGTCATGCACATCCCTCCTCTTTTCCTCGTCTGTCTTGGCTGTCTCTCACTTTTTTCTGCTGTAGCGCCGGGCCAGACAAACGATCAGAGCGGGAGCGCCACATCGCTGCAGGCCGGGCTCCAGAGCGATCTCGGCGTCACTTATGAGAGGGCTGGCCGCTATACGGATTCAGAGGATGCATTCCGCGCGTCCATTCGTGAATGGACGCGGATTAACGGTCCGGATGCCGCGGATCTGGTCGCGCCTCTCGCCAATCTGGGCGGGCTTTATTACGAAGCGGGTCAGCTCTCGCAGGCCGAGCGGTTGATTTCGCGCGCACTCGGAATCAATGATGTTTCAGGCGGAACGCCCGAGACGAGCGCAACGCTGGAGGCCAATCTGGGGAATGTCCATTTCGCGCAGCGTAAGTACGAGCGGGCGGAACAGGACGCCGAAGAAGCTCTTCGGCGTTTTAACCGGCTGCGGGACAGCCGCGCAGGCGTCGCCCGCGTGGACTCTCTGCTGGGGGCGCTCCGGTTGCAATCGGGACAGCCGTCACAGTCGGAATCGTACTTCACGCAGTCGCTGACGCTGTGGAAAGCCGTC
>CAZXCO010000482.1:0-7793 GCA_964639095.1 uncultured Solibacteraceae bacterium | reverse complement strand
GTGATGCCGATGTAATGCTTCTTGGATTTCGTGAGCGCCATCAGGCCGCCAATGCCAAACGAGACGACGGCGAGGCCGATCGCCGCGCCGACCCTGCGATGGACGTCCTGACCGTAACTGATTTCGGTGATCGAGGCCGCGGGAATTGAGAGGGCTTCCGATTTATCCCTGGTCAGGCGGATTTTGTCCTGATCGATGAAGAGCTTCAGGTCTTTCCCGGTTTTGAGGGTCTGGACGGATCCTCCGTCATAGACCACCTTGTAGCTGTTGCCGGTCTCGGCCGCGAACACTGCCGGGACCATGAAGGCAAGGACGATGGCCAAAACATGTTGGATGTGACGCATTTCGAAGAGTGTACCAAAAAATACATACCTCGGAATATAGTAGGTGTACGTGAAATTCCGAAGACGCCACAACAACAAGGGTCGCGCTCAGATCCGGAATGGCAACATAGCCACGCTGCTTCGCCACCTTGCCAAGCGGATGGGTGCCGAGTTCGCCTGGGGAAAGGATGCTCCGCTGAAAAAAACCGAAGGCGCCGGAAACCGCAGAGCTGCACTAGTATTCCAGTACTAGAAATCTCGCCTCCTTACATGTCAGCTTGGAGCCGCCGTGCAGGAATCCTTCAGCTGGCATCTTGATCCGGAGGCCATCCAAAGCTACTCACCGGGGCGGCTCAGGCAGGCTGCCGTAGCCACGATTGAGGAACATCTCCTCGTGTGCGAAGCCTCCAGAACGCGGCTCGATGAATTCGAAACAGTCTGGCTTCGGTCATTCCGGAGTCTTACGACGTAGGGCTCTCGGCCGCCCTTGCGGAGACCTCTGTCAGATGATCGCGGTACGCCGCCATAGCGCTACGGATCTGGATTTCCGCAGCGCGAGGCGCGGCATAATGTTTTTCAAGTCATGTCCAGTGAATCACCGAAAATGAACGCTGCGAGCAGCGTCGTCGATCTTTCGAGCGCTTCCTGCGCGCCCTCCAGGTCCCTACAGCCCTGACACGCCGACCCGCATTCGTGCGGCACGCCATAATACGAATCGGCGTTTGACCCGCCGCCGGCGACGTTTTTTCAACCGCGTCCGGTGATTATTCGTACAGCCAGAAGCTGATTCCCGCAACCGCTGAGATCGTGTCCCAGTTGAAGTTGTATTGCAGGACTGGCGTCTGGCGCCGCCGCGACCACATCTGCAAGCCGGAGGCCTCTGACTCGCCCCGCTTTCGTCGATGCGGGTGAATCGCTAGCCGGAAGTTATACTCCCGACGGGAATCTTGACGAAGAGCATACCCGGGCGGACAATCCCAGCAGGGGATCGGGTGCCTTGGTTTGACTTCCATCGGCGCCGGTTCCGATTGAGGCTTCAGCACTAATCCCTCGGCCGCCGGCAGCCGATAAACACGTACATGCCCACTGCGAGACGCAGCACAGGTTACAATTTTCAAAGGACGTCCAATCGTATGCGCCGAAACCAGAAAGCACTGCCGGGTCGACGAGTCAACCCGCTGCGTGAACTGGTTGCGGACCAGCGCCGGACGGCGGAAATTTCCCGCGCCCGCAGCCGCGCCGAGCAATTAAAGGCGGCATTACCCGATCTGATCGACGACCAGGTGGGGCAGCACATCCAGAAGCTCGAAAACCGGCTCCTCAACGATTTCAAGCAGATGGGCAAGCAGGCCTTCGAAGAGAGCGCCACCGTCCTCAACAATCAGTTGAACGAGCGAATCGAGACGCTGGAGCAGATATCGTCCATTCAATCGCGGACGATCAACAGGCTTCACGATTCGTCAAAGGCCGCCGAACAAAAAGTCAGCTCCGCGGTGAACAGCATCGAGAAGACGCTTTCGGGGGCCGTTCCCGGCTTTCGGCTCGACGCGCCGCGACATGCCGCCGCCCCCCGCCTTGAAACGCCTACGGAGGTCATCAAAGCGGATCCCCGGCAAGTCGAGAAAGCAAAGGGCAAGCATGGATTCTGCCCGAACTGCACCTCGACCGATATCCGCCGAGCCAACCGGCACGGGCTCTGGGAGGAGTTTCTCCGGCTCTTTTTCATTGCGCCGTTCCGCTGCCGCGCCTGCCGGCACAAATTCTACCGGTTTTAAACCGCAGCTAGCGAAGCACCCACAGCAGGATGCCTGCTCCGGCCAGAATCCGGTAAATGGCAAACGGCGTGAAGCCCCGGTTTCGCACCCACTGCATGAACCACGCGACCACCGCGTAAGCCACCACAAACGAAACCAGGAATCCGATTCCCAGCAGGAACCAGCCGCGGGCGTCGATCGGAACACGATCCGGTCCCTTCAGCGTCTTCAGCAGATCGTAGCCGGTGGCGGCCGCCATGGTCGGAATCGAAAGCAGGAAAGAGAACTCAAGGGCAGCGGTGCGCGAGAGCCCGGCGACTTGTCCGGCCGCAATGGTCGCCATGGAGCGCGACGTTCCCGGATAGACCGGCGCCAGCGTCTGCGCCAGACCGATCCAGATCGCCTGCCGCAACGTCATTCGCTCCACCTCCTCGGCTGCGGCCTTTTCGAACGTATCGCCCTTGCGCGCACCATAGATCGCATCGACGACCCACATCACGATGCCGCCCACAACGAGCGCGCTCCCCATCACCGTCAGGCTTTCCAGATTCTTTCCGATGACTTTAATCAGCGGAAGCGAGGTGGCCGAAGTACACACGAACGCGATCATCGTCAGGGCCAGCGGGTGGGTCAGCGCAGTCTTCTCGCCCTTCGATCCGTTTGGATACGTCGAAACGAAATTCATGATCCGGCTCCAGAAATAGATTGGCAGGCAAAGAATCGCCCCGAGCTGGATCACGATGGAAAACATCTTCCAGTAGCCGTTGCCGAGATCGGTACCGAGCAACGCCTCCGCGATCCGCAGATGCGCCGTCGAGCTGACAGGCAGAAATTCAGTGAGTCCCTCGATGACCCCGAGGATGATGGAAAGCAGGTAGTCGTTCAAACCCGAATAGTAGCGCGTCGATCATGACGATTGGGAAGATAGAGCATGGCAAATGTGAAAATTCCGCTGATGCTGTGCTCATGAACCCGATTCCGCCGCCGGGACGAATGGTGGATCTGGATGGGCGCCGCCTTCACGTGAGTATGGCCGGTCACGGAAGTCCCACAGTCGTTCTGGAGGCGGGGATTGCCGCGAGTTCTCTGAGCTGGGCGCTGGTCGCCAGAGCGGTCGCCGAATGGACGACTGTTGTGGCCTACGACCGGGCGGGATTCGGATGGAGCGAGCCCTGTTCCCACCGCTTCACCGCGGCCGATTCGGCGCGGGATCTGGCCTTGCTGCTCGAACGCGCGGAGGTTTCGACGCCGGTTATCGTTGCCGGACACTCCTATGGGGGCCTGATCGCGCGCGTATTCGAGCAGACATATCCGGAACGCGTGGCCGGGCTCGTTCTGGCGGACCCTGTGTGCCGAGCCGAGTGGCGCGAAGCGGATGAGCGAAAAAACAGAATGCTGGCGCGCGGCGTGGCGCTCTCGAGGCGCGGGGAATGGCTGGCGCGCCTGGGCGTGGTCCGGCTGGCGCTGAGGCTGCTGATGAAAGGATCGCGTGCTGTCCCACAGATGGTGGCGCGCATTTCCGCCGGGCGCGGCGCCGGTGTCACGACGCGGTTGACCGGAGAGGTCCGCAAACTCCCGCCCGAGTTGTGGCCCGCGGTCGCGGCGCACTGGAGTGAAGCGCGATGCTTCCGCGCAATGGCGGAGTCGCTCGAAAAGCTGCCGCTCAGCGTGCGACAGATCGACGAGAGCCGCGGCCTCGGGCGACTGCCGCTCATTGTGCTTTCCGCCGCGACCGCGAGCCCGCAGGCGGTCGCCGAGCACCGGCACGATGCGGGGCTTTCGGCGTGCGGCGAGCACCGTATTGTGCCGGGGTCGGGCCACTGGATGCAACTCGACGCCCCCGAGGCTGTGACGGAAGCAATCCGGCAGATGGTGGAATCCATGCGCCGCGCTCAGTTGCCGATGTAGCGGGCGTAAATGCCGCGTGCGACGCCGATATCGGTAGTCCCTTTGATGATGGCCCGGCCGTCAGGAAAGGCGGTGATGTCGTATTCGCCAGTGGTAAAGCGGAGGGCGAATTCGTTGGTCCGGACCCGGCCGAGGCCCTCGAGCTGCGATGCCAGCGCGTGCAGGTCGAGAGGACGGCGGAGCTCGTGGATCTGCACCGCATTACGCCCGCAAAGACTGACCGGAGCGCGGCGGCCGTAGAGCCAGGTCAACTCGCGACGCCCGCAGCATACGCAATCGGGATCGCGGGGCGGCATGCCGGTTTCCCGAACCGGTCCGTGCCACAGGTCGGCAGTAAAGATTTTCCGGCGCACGCTCTCTCTTCTGCCGCTCAGAATCTTGATCGCTTCCATCGCCTGAATGGATCCGATCAGGCTGGTCACAGGTCCGAGGACCCCGGCCGTCTCGCAGGTGGGCTGGGCTCCCGCGGGCGGATCGGGATAGATGCAGCGGAAACAGGCCGAATCGCCCGGCAGCAGCGGCATCGCGATGCCGTACGCACCCACGGCCGCGCCATAGATCCAGGGGATGCCCTCGCGGACCGCATAGTCGTTGATGAGCATGCGCGTCTCGAAATTATCCGTGCCGTCGAGAATCACGCCCGCACCCGAGAGCAGATCGTCGGCATTCTCCGGATTCAGATCCGAAACATGGGCCTCGACGCGGATCTCCGCATTCGCTTCGAGCAGATGCCGGCGGGCAGCTTCGGCCTTGGGCAACGCCTGCCGTGCATCGCTTTCGGTGTAAAGCAACTGGCGCTGCAGGTTGCTTTCTTCCACGTAATCGCGGTCGATGAGACGAATGGTCCCGGCGCCGGCCCTCGCGAGCAGAGACGCCTGAACGGTGCCCAGCGCGCCGCAGCCGACGACGACGGCGACCGCTGAGCCAAGGCTTTCCTGCCCCCCGGCTCCGAACGGTGCGAAGCGAATCTGGCGGCTGAATCGTTCCTGCTGTGACAACTTCGCTTCCTCGCGTCATCGTAGCAGGCTGCCGGCGCTTCGCCATGGAGGCGCCGCCGGGAAGCGCGCCCGCTCAGAGGCTCCTCGCGGAAACATTCACAGGCTAAAATGTTACAGGAGGTTTGTGGCTTGTGGATTTCCTGTTACACGCCCGTGCATTTTTCAGGCGCGGCCTTCCGGAACCTCCGCTGAACGGCGCTGGGAAAAATCCCGAGAAGAAATTCGGATCCAACCTTGTTTTTCACAGGAGAATCCGGCTACCTTGAATACCTCCGGCATGTCTTCTGCGTCTTCCCCTGCGCTTGCACTCCAGAAAGGTCTGCCCGTCAACATCGACGCCGAGAAATTCATTCTCGGATCGATTCTGCTGGACGATTCGCGTTTCATCGACGTCGCCGGCATTCTCAACAACGACGATTTCGCGCTGGAGAAGCACCGCCGCATTTTCATCCGCATGAGCGAGTTGCATGGGCGCGGCGAAAAGATCGACCGGGTCACAGTCGCAAACGAACTGCTGCGCTACAACGAGCTCGAATCGGTGGACGGCCTGAGCTATCTCGTCTCGCTCGACGACGGGCTGCCGCATATCGCCAATCTCGACAGCTACGTGCGAATTGTACGCGACAAGGCCACGCTGCGGCGCATCGCGGTCGTTTCGCAGCAGCTCATGAATCGCGCGCTGCTGGCGGAAGACGAGCCGGACCAGATCCTTGCCGGCGCCGAAGAAACGCTGCTCCGGCTCGGCGAGGCGCGCACGGAAAAGGGCCTGCAGACGCCGCTGCAGGTGATCCAGGGGCTGGAAGGCGGCCTGAATGCCTTTCTCGACCCGAGCAAACGGGTCAAGGGGATCAGCACGGGCTTCACGAAGCTCGACGAAATGACCGGCGGTCTGCATGCGGGCGAATTGATCATCCTCGCGGCGCGGCCTTCGATGGGAAAAACGGCGCTGGCGCTGAACATCTGCTGGCACGTGGCGACGCGCCTGTCGAAGCCGGTCGCGATTTTCTCGCTCGAAATGTCGCAGGAATCCCTGCTCTCCCGCATGCTCTGCGCGGCCGCGCGGGTCGACAGTCATCGCTTCCGCACCGGATATCTGAACGCGCAGGAGAGGGAGAAGCTGCGCGGGGCGGTGGGTCAGATGGTGGAGGCGCCCCTCTACATCGACGACACGGCCGGCATCAACCTGATGGACATGCATGCCAAGCTGCGGCGGCTGCAGCAGCAAAGCGGCCAGAAGCTGGGTCTGGTGGTCGTCGATTACCTGCAGCTCATGAGCGTTCGCGGACGGACCGAAAACCGCAATCAGGAAGTCAGCCAGCTTTCGCGCGGCATGAAGCTGCTGTCGAAGGAAATGGAATGTCCGTTCCTCGTTCTTTCCCAGTTGAGCCGGGCCACCGAAACACGCGTCGGCGATCACCGGCCGCAATTGAGCGACCTTCGCGAGTCGGGCTCGATTGAGCAGGATGCCGATCTGGTCGGATTCATCTTCCGCGAAGAAGTCTATAAGCGGGACCGCGAAGACCTCCATGGAGTGGCGGAACTGATCCTCGCGAAGCAGCGCAACGGCCCGATCGGCAAAATCGATCTGGTGTTCCTGCACGCCATGACGAAGTTCGAAAACCGCGCCGAAGATCTGGGCGAGCCTCCGCCCGATTAGTCATCCACTCGTTCCGCGTCTCTTCCCGCGCGCCGGCCCGCTGTTTAAGATGGGAACGCCATGCGCGGATTCATCCGGCAGCTCGTGTTGTTCAACGTTGCCGACGAAATTCGTCTCGATGTTCTGCGGGAGGCTCTCGGCGTCTCGCAACCAGAGCGGGCCCCTTCGTTCCTGCGGCCCGCGCCCGATTATGTGCGTTTCGAAAGACCGCCGGTCGTCGAATCGCTGCCTCTCGACGATTACGAGGCGCGCGCGAAGTATTACGACTACGGCATCGCCAGCATCGAAATGGACCAGCGATTTTCGCTCGACTGGCCGGCGCTGGTCGAACACTCGGCAGCCGTGCTGTCGGATCCTTCGGTCGAGCAGCGCGCCAGGAGTCTGTTGAAGCCGCGCATCGAGAAGGCACGGGCGGCTCTGGTGAACCCCTACCGGATCTGGCTGGACGAGGACTACTCCATCGTCATCGTCGCACCGGAGGCCGGTGTGAACGCTTCAGACCTTGTGACGCAGCACGGCAGCGAAATTGCAAAAATCGTGCGCGGAGAAAACCGGCAGCTCTCCGCGACGGAGTTGAAGGAGATCCTCGACGCCAGCATCTCCTATTACCCCGGCGATCTTCTGGTCGTCGGCTGGTCGACTGCATTCGTGCTGGACGATCCGGCGGCGGCCGATCCGACGCTCCAGCTTCTGGAATACGCGAACACGCAGTTGCTCGAATTCCGGCATTATGACGAATTGCTGACGGGCGTGCTCGCCGGCGTGTACCGGTCGATCGATCGCGGCACCGGCGTGTGGAGGCGGTGGGGGCTGGCGGGAGAAGCGGAGCGGCTCAACACCATCCGTCTGGACGTAATCGAAATCGCCGAGCGCATCGAAACGTCGATCAAGTTCCTGAGCGATGTGTTTTACGCGCGGATGTACCGGCTCGCGGCCGTGCGCGTCGGAGTGCCCGATTACCGAAGGCTGGTGGATCAGAAACTGCAGACGGCGGGAGAACTCTATCAGTTCATGGTCGACCGGTTCGATCGCGGACGCGGATTTTTCCTCGAACTGATCGTCGTGATCATTCTTCTGATCGAAATCGTCTTCTTGTTTCGCGGGAAAGGCTGAACGGGATGCGGATCTATGGCGCTTTGGGGAGTTTGTCGAG